>JBOHWK010000138.1:0-6393 GCA_050736715.1 Binataceae bacterium (SeqCode)
ACTGAACATCCCGCTCTGCTGCTCGTCCGTCCCGCGCATCCCCGCTTCCTCCTCAACCCACAACGGTCACCTATCTATCTACCTCGGTGCGGAGCGAAAAGCGATCATTTTTCCGCACCCTGCTAGGCCCGAACAATCCGCCGAACCCTGATAGGCTTTATCGCGCGATGGAAAAGATGATCATCCGGGGCGGTGCGCCCCTGTCCGGCACTGTGTCGGTGAGCGGCAGCAAGAATGCCGCGCTGCCGTGCCTGATTGCGGCGCTGCTCACCGATGAGCCGGTCCGGATTCGAAACGTTCCGCGCCTCCGCGACGTCGCGACCACGCTGAATCTGCTCCGCGACCTCGGTGCCGACGCCGACTGGAAGGATGACGGTTCGGTCGAAGTGTGCGCGCGTGAGATCCGCTCCTGCGAAGCGCCCTATGAATTGGTCAAGACGATGCGCGCGTCGTTTCTGGTGCTGGGGCCGCTGCTCGCGCGTGCCGGACGGGCGCGCGTCTCGACTCCAGGAGGATGCGCGATCGGCGCACGGCCGGTGAATCTCCATATCGCCGGGATGCGCGCGCTCGGCGCCAAGCTCCAACTCCGCGGCGGCTACGTCGAGGCCCATGCGAAGCGGGTCATCGGTGCGCGAATCTGGCTCGATAATCCCTCCGTCGGCGCAACGGAAAATATCATGATGGCGGCGGCGCTCGCGCGCGGAGTCACTCAAATAGAAAACGCGGCGAAGGAACCCGAAATTGCCGACCTCGCCCGGATTCTGAGCGCGATGGGCGCGAAAATCGACGGCGCCGGCACCCACGTGATTCGAATCGAAGGCGTCGAACATTTGCATGGCGCGGACCATGAGGTGATTCCCGATCGGATCGAGGCCGGCTCGCTGATAATCGCGGCGGCGATTACCGGCGGCGACGTAACGATCGAGAATGCGCCCGCGAAACATTTGGAGGCGGCGATCGCAAAGCTTGCCGAGGCCGGCGTCGAAGTGTCGGCGTTGAACGGCGGCGTCCGCGTGCGCCGCAACGGGGCGCTCAATCCCGTTGAATTGCGCACGCTTCCCTTTCCCGGATTCCCAACCGATCTGCAAGCCCAGATGATGGCGCTGCTGACGCAGGCGTCCGGGACCTCGGTTATCACCGAGACGATTTTCGAGAACCGCTTCATGCACGCGCCGGAGCTATTGCGGATGGGCGCGGATATCTCAATGAAAGGCCCGACCGCCGTGGTGCGCGGCCCCGCAAAGCTGGAGGGAGCGCCCGTGATGGCGACGGATTTGCGCGCGAGCATGGGGCTGATTATCGCGGGGCTGGCCGCGGCGAATACGACCGAAATCTCTCGCGTCTATCATCTCGATCGCGGCTACGAGGCCCTTGACGCCAAGCTCTTATCGCTCGGCGCCCGTATCGAGCGCGTCAAGGACGAAGGGTAGGGCGGCGCGCCGACACCCGATCTATCCGTTGCGCGTGGGGCGGCCGTCACGCTAAAACCGTAGGGCATTTTCGGAATGGAGCGTTGGCGATGCTGACGCGGCGGCAATTTTTAATCAAATCGGCGCAACTGGTTGCCGGCGTCGGCATGGGAGGCGCGCTTTTAGGCACCGCAGGTTGCACGGGTTCTTCCGGAGCCGCCGCGAGCGGTCCGGCATGGAAGGATTTGGCGCAACGGATTTCCGGGCCGGTATTGCGGCCCTGGTCCGCCGGCTTCGCCAAGCTGGCGCAGCCGAACAATCTGCGCTACGCGAGCAAGCTGCCGGCCGGGATTGCGCGATGCGTAAGCGCCAACGATGCCGCGCAGGCGATTGCGTGGTCGCGCGAAAACGATATCCGGCTGGCCGCCCGTTCCGGGGGCCATTCGTATGCCGGCTATTCAAGCACCGAGGGTCTGATGATGGACCTCTCGCTGATGAATCAGGCCGATTACGATCCGTCGTCGGGCATCGTCATGATCGGCGGCGGCATCCGCAACGTCGATCTCTATAGTGCTTTGCAGGCGGCCGAGGTAACGATCACGCATGGCCGTTGCCCGACGGTCGGCGGCGCGGCGTTTCTGCTCGGCGGCGGAATCGGCTTCAACATGCGCCGGTTCGGCCTCGCCTGCGATCTGATGACCGAAACCGAATTGGTTACCGCCGACGGCGAAATCCTGACGCTCAACCAATCGGACAATTCCTCGCTCTTCTGGGCGTGCCGGGGGGGCGCCGGGGGAAACTTCGGAATCAACACTTCGTTCAGCCTGATGACTTTCCCCACCGACGAACTGACCGTATTCAACATCGTCTGGAGCGACCATCTCGAGGAGCTATACCCGGCGCTAATTTCCGCGCTTCAGGATGCGCCGCCGGAGTTGGGCAGCCGGCTTGCGCTCAGCGCCACGGCTCCCGAACAGTTTGGCGCTAATTCCAAAATGACCGTGACGCTGCTCGGCCAGTTGGTCGGCACTCCCGGCGACTTGGCGGATATCCTCGCTCCTGCCTATCAGGCATCCGAGCCTGCGCAGGAGACTATCCAGCAAATGAGTTATTGGGACGCGCAGGACAATTTCCTCGCAGAGCCGGGCCTGCCGGCGCGTTATCAGGAACGGTCGGGATTTTTCACCGGTCCACCCGATTCGGCGGCGATCGATGCGGCCTTCTCATGGGCGCGGAATTGGCCGGGAACTTCCGCAAGCGCCAACTTCGTCTTGTTTCAGACCGGTGAGCAGGTGAACGCGAAAGCCCCCGATGCGACCGCCTTTGTGCATCGCAACAGCGACTGGCTGATGACGATTGCTTTGGATTGGGGACCCGCGGATAGTCCCGCGACGGTCCAGCGCAACCTCGAATGGCAGGCGAATTTCTATCAAGCGATGCGAAAATTCACGACCGGAGCGTACCAGAATTTTCCCGACCCCTCCTTGAGCACTTGGCAGCAGGACTATTATGGCGCGAACCTGCCGATGCTCGAGGCGATCAAGGCGGAAGTCGATCCGGATCGGGTGTTCACATTTCCGCAGGGCATCCGCCCCGTCCCGCCAACCGCGACTCGCGCGACCGCGCGGAATCGGATCGCCGCGCGGACGAAATTCCCTCCGGGCGATGGGTGGGAAATTCCCAGGGCCGCATAGCATGGCGCCGATGATGGGGTTCATTTTGACCTTCGGCCCGGCATGGGATAGAAGAAATGTGCCGCGGCAAAGGGCAATGGTAAAGAAGGCGGCCTAATTCAAATGGCGACGCGAAAAATCGAACGGGGCCATTATTTCGAGGACTTCGAGATCGGCCACTTATTCAAGCATCATTGGGGCCGCACGATTACCGACGGCGACAACAGCTTCTTCTCCAGCGTCACGATGAACGCCAACCCCATCTACTTTAATCGCGAGTATGCGCAAAGCCTTGGCTACCAGGGCGTGGTGGTGAACCATCTGCTGGTGATGAACGTCGTGTTCGGCCTTTCGGTCGAGGATCTATCCGAACGTGCGATCGCGCATCTCGGCTACGAGAAAATGAAGTACCTCGCGACCGTCTATCCCGGCGACACGCTCGTTTCTGAATCGGTCGTGCTCTCCAAACGCGATACTTCGCGGCCCGACCGCGGCGTCGTCAAGTTCCGCACCACCGGCTACAACCAGCGCGGCGAGAAGGTGCTGGAGTACGAGCGCCCGGTCCTCATCCGCAAGCGCAACCCGTCCGCGCAGGAGCAGAAGTAATGGCCAACGTGACGCCTGAACACGAGGAAATCCGCCGGTCGGTCCGCGAATTCGTCGAGGCCGAAGTTAAGCCGATCGCCAACGATCTCGACCGCGAGAACAAGGAAATCCCCGAGCACATCCTGAAAAAGATGGCCGAGCTGGGCTACTTCGGCGTCATCTTCCCGGCCGAGGAGGGCGGGCTGGGACTCGATTATATCGCGATGGCGATCGTCACCGAGGAACTGTCGCGCGGATGGCTGAGCGTCGGCTCTGTGATGACCCGCAATATCATCACCGGCACGCTGATTAGCGCCAACGGCACGCCCGAGCAGAAGAAGAATTTCCTGCCGAAGATTGCGCGCGGCGAGATGCTGACCGCCGCCGCCTTCACCGAGCCCGATTCGGGCAGCGACACCGCATCGTTCAAGACGCGCGCGGTCAAAAAGGGCGACGGCTACCTGATCACCGGCGCGAAGATGTGGTGTACGTTCGCGAATCGGGCGCAGATACTGACCGTGATGACGCGGACCGATCCCGACATGTCGAAGCGGCATAAGGGGCTGTCGCTGATCCTATTCGAAAAAAAGCCGGGCAACGATTTCGCGCCGCCGCATCTGACTGGCTCCGCGATTCCGACAATCGGCTACCACGGGATGCGCAGCTACGCGCTCCAATTCGAGGACGCATACGCGCCCGCGGCAAACCTAATCGGCGGGCAGGAGGGCCGGGGATTTTACCAGTTGATGTCGTCCTATGAAGCCGCGCGAATCCAAACTGCCGCGCGCGGCGTTGGCGTGGCGCAGGCGGCCTTCGAATGCGCCGTAAAGTACGCGAAGCAACGGACCCAATTCGGCCAGCCGATCGGAGATTTCCAGGTAATTCGCCACAAGCTCGCGCACATGGCGGTCGAAATCGAGGCGGGCCGGCAGCTTTGCTACTTCGCCGCCTCGCAGAAGGACACCGGCAAGCGCAGCGATTACGAGGCGGGGCTGGCAAAGGCATTCGCGGCGGAGATGGCCGAGCGGGTCACGCGCGAGGCGATGCAGATACATGGCGGGTACGGCTATTCGATGGAATTCGAAGTGCAGCGTTTCTGGCGCGACGCGCGGGTGCTGTCGATCTTCGAAGGCACCAGCGAGATCCAATACGAAGTCATCGGCCGCAGGATTATGGAGAAGGGATGAAGAATTTATCCGCAGATTGCGCAGATTACCCAGAAATAAGTTTTCCGATAATCTGCGAAACTCCATGAAATCTGCGGATAATGGTTAGAATATGGCAATTACCAACGACGATAGCTATTTCGAGGATTTCACTCTTGGCGATACGCTGATCCATCAGCGCGGGCGCACGATCACCGAGGCCGACAATCACATCTTTACCTCGCTCGTGATGAACACCGCCGAGCTTCATTTCAATCAGGCGCTGGTCGATCGCGAACCGAAAACCTACTTCGACGGGCGGCGCGTCGTGTACGGCGGCGTGGTGCTGGCGTTCACGGTCGGGCTGGCTTCCGAAGACACCAGTGAGAATGCGATTGCCGAAGTCGAAATGGACAACGGCAAGCATACCAATCCCGTTTTTCACGGCGACACGATCTACGCCGAATCGACGGTGCTGGAGAAGCGCGACGCGGATCGCCCCGACGCGGGCCTCGTGAAGTTCAGGCTGGTCGGCAAAAAGCCCGACGGCACGGTCGTCGTGGAGATCGATCGCACAGTGCTGGTCAAGCGCAAAACGCATTATTTGCAGGCGTGAGGAGACTGCTATGGCCTACTGGATCGTTTCGCCTAATGTGCATGCCATCGAAGGCGAGGTTCAAGGTTGGCGAGACGCTTCTATACGGTACGGAGCGGCTTTCATAGGGCATGGTCCTAACAGACGAAGAAAAGGGCGTCAGGACGGCTATAAATTTGCACGCGTGGTGCGACCGGGGGATGTGATTCTGGTCGCGCGACGCAAATACAAGATGCCGGAAATGGTTGGGTTCGGAGTCGTGCAAGGGAATGCCGAGACAGACGTCAACCGGATGAAGTTACCAGGATCGCCCGGCTCGCTACGTCGGCTGAAACCGTTCATTGTTCTGGAGCGTGTCGGCGTCGGTGTGCCGCTGCTGAAGGTATTACCAAGAAACAGAGCATTAACCCAACTTCACCCGGATAGCAATGGCGATCACAAGAAATTATGCCATTGGTTAGAGACAAGGCTTGGACGGCGTCTTTTCCCCCATGCAGGAAGTGGTTTGGATCATGACCGGTCGGGCACAGTCATCATAAACGATACCCCACCCGACAGTTCCTCGCGAGACTATCTAGTCCAAACAGCTAAACAGGTGAAGACAGCGAAGAAGGAAGAGGCAAGGCTGGTAAGGCAATATTGGCAATGGTTGAGCGCCGAGGGGCGAGCTTGGTCCACGGTGCTGTATGGTAGACTGCGCTGCGACACCTATGAGAGGGATCGGCGTAATTTGATTGAAGCCAAAAGTTCGACAAGTCGTGAGCATCTGCGGATAGCTGTGGGACAACTTTTCGACTACGCCTATCAAGGTAGGAGGAAGCTCGGCGAGCCACACAAGGCCATTCTCGTTCCCGCGAAACCCTCCGACGAATTGATCAAGTGGCTCCGGTCATTGGAGATCGCGGTCATTTGGCCGCACAAGAAGAGATTTGTTGATACGGCCAACGGCCAGTTCTTGTAGCCGTCCCTACACCAGCTCGATCATG
>JBOHWK010000139.1:0-24728 GCA_050736715.1 Binataceae bacterium (SeqCode)
CGCCGCCAACGCTGACCCGATCGCGCAACTGAACCGCAAACCAACCCTCGAACAATCCATCCTAACGCTCCAAAAGGAAGCCAAGTTCTTGCTATTCAGCCATTTTTCCGCACCCTGCTAGGCGGGAAACGCAAACGCAACCTGCTCGAAGTACTGGGCCCCGGCGACGTGGTGGTGATTCCCTCATTGCTGCCCGATATTCATCATAAGCTCGCGTGCGAGGCGTTCACCAATTGTCAAATGGGGCTAATCAGCCCGCACAAGTTGGTGGAGGGCGTCGTCGGCATTCCGTTCCGCGAGTTCAACGAGGCGCTCAATTTGACGGTCGGCCGATGGTGGCGGCTGCTCGAGCGTCATTCAAACTTTCTTAACCAAACGATTCGACAAAGAATCGTAATTGCCTTGCTCGACCTCGGCCTCAAATTCGGGGTGCGCGACGACCGCGGGACGATCATAAACCTGCGCCTGAGCGGCCAGGACATCGCGGACTTGGTGGACTGTTCGCGGCCGAAAGCCAGCGAATGCCTCATGAAGCTCGTTGCCGAGGGCGTTCTGATCCGCGAACGGCGGCGGCTCATCATCGACCCCGCTAAAATCCAGATGGGCCTGCGACCCCGATAAACGAGCGGGTGGCCGTCGCGGAATCAGCACCTGCTCGCGGTCCTTCTTTGTCACCCGCCCTTTGTACGAAGCGCAACCACATTGTCCGGAAAGCCCACGATGGTTTCGCACCTCGCTTACTCTCATTACGAAAATTGTCCTATCCACTATGCGGAGTGATTCGAGTTTAGCCGCTGTTTCATCAAGCGCACGAAACCAACGTGCCGCGGGCCGTTCATTTCCAAGTGCCGGATGACCAGCAATTTCGCCGCGTCGCCCATGAACAACCAACCGATGCAGTAGGCCCAGATGATTCCCACCGCGCGCCAGTGAATTGGAGTAATCAGGCCAAAGGGATAAACAACGAATAGGGTGGCCAGCAGTTTGGTGACGATCGCCGACCAAAGGAGAAGCGGCGCCGGGTATGGCTTCCTGAAAAAGGGCCGCTCGGTCCGCGTCACGAAAAGCGTAAGATGACCGGCGACCGCCATCTTGAGGAATACGAAGGTCTGGATTTGGGGAATGTCAAGCTTGAGCCAGGCTTTGGCAACGATCAGCATCAGGAAGCTCCCCGCCACGCCCGTGAAACCCAAGACCGTGGAAATAGTCAGAACCCGGCGCATATCCCACTTTACCGGGCCGGGATCGACCCGCGTGTTGTCAACCGCGATGGCCATGATCGGAACGTCATTGAAGAGGGCCAGCAGGATTATCATGATCGCGGTAATTGGATAGAAGTTGAAGAAGACCATCGCGAAGACCACGAAAAACATGATGCGAATCGTCTCCACGATGCGGTAGATCGCGTAGCTATTCATCCGCTCGAAGATTTTGCGCGCTTCCTCGACCGCGCTGACGATTACCGACAGGCCCGGCGCCGTCAGCACCAGGGCGGCCGCGGCCCGCGCCGCGTCGGTGGCGCCGCTGACCGCGATTCCGACGTCGGCCTGCTTGATAGCCGGCGCGTCGTTCACGCCGTCGCCGGTCATTCCGACGATATGGCCGCGCGACTGCAAAGCCTTGACGATCCCGTACTTGTGTTCCGGGAAGACCCGCGCGTAGCCGCCGGCCTGCTCGATTTGCGTAATCGCTTCCGAACTCAAGCGATCCATGTCGGTGTCTTTCTTGAAGATTTCCGTGGCCGCCTGGATGTCCTCGCTGAGTCCTAATTTTCGCGATATCTCGCGGCCGATTGCCAGGTCGTCGCCGGTCACCATCTTTACCACGATCCCGTGCTTCCTGGCCTCGGCAATGGTGGCCGCCGAATCCTCTCGCGGAGGATCGAACAGCGGCAACAACCCCAGAAAGACCCACGAAGCGCCATCGTTGCAGCGGGCGACGCCGAGCGTGCGATAGCCTTTGGCCGCGAGCTCGTCCACGGCCTTCTGCGCTTTGGCGGAATCTTCCGGGGTCAAGCGGCAAAGTCCCATGATGACCTGCGGAGCGCCCTTGGTCACCTTGAAGGTTCTGTTCGTCGAATCCTTAATGGTGCTTTCGGTTTTCTTATGTATCGGATCGAAAGGGACAAAGTGAGCCTGGGTATATCTTTGCAGTACCGCCTTATCTTCGATCCCGGCCAACACTGCAAGGTCAATGGAATCCTGGTTCCCCTCCTTGGATGCCAATGCGCCGTACAGGATCAATTCCTGCTCATCCCGCGCCGCGAACGTTACCGGAGCCCCGAGAGTAAGTTTATTCTGCGTCAGGGTCCCGGTTTTGTCAGAGCATAAAATGTCGATGCCGGCCATCTCTTCTATCGATTCGAGATGGGTGACGATGGCCTTCATTCTTGACAGCGCGAGCGCGCCGACCGCCATTGTCACGGACAGCACCGCGGGCAATGCCACGGGAATGGAAGCCACGGTGAGAATGAGCGCAAACTGGATAAGAGTTAGGAGGTGGTCGCCGCGTTCTAATTGCACCAGAATGAGTAACGCCACCAAGCCCAGGCTTAAATAGATTAGATAATCGCCGATTTGCAGGACCGCTTTTTGAAAATGCGACGCTGCGCCGGCCGATTGCACCAGCTTGGCGGTTTCGCCAAAGTAGGTATTGGCGCCGGTGCCGGTCACTAGCGCCACCATCTCGCCCTGTTTGGCTACCGACCCCGAATAGGCAATGTCTCCGGGCTTCTTGCTCACCGGCAGCGATTCCCCGGTCAACGCGGACTGATCGACACTCAAATAATCGCCCTCGAACAACTTCACGTCGGCGGGGATGATGTCGCCGAGACGCACGCGGATGACGTCGCCCGGCACCAGTTGGTCCGCGGGGATTTCGGCCCATTTGCCGCTCCGCAACGCCTGGGCTTTGAGAGCGAGCTGCTTTTTCAGGGCCTCCAAGGCGTTGGCCGCTTTGTATTCCTGCCAAAACCCCACGGCGGCATTGAATAACAATAGGACCAAAATAATGGTTAAGTCGTCCCAATGGCGGACGATGGCGGAGAGGATGGCCGCGATCTCGATCATCCATGGGATGGGTCCCCAAAAGTAGGTAAGAAACTTTAAGAGCGGGTTAAGCCTTTCTTCTTTCAGCGCGTTCGGGCCGTATTCGGCCAGGCGCTTTTGCGCCTCGGCGTCGCTTAACCCTTTGGGACTGCTGCCAAGCTCGGCAAAGAGGGCGCCGGTGCTTTTCCCCTTCGCCCCGGTTCCAGTGACGATGGCGGGTTGAATCATGCTCAGCCGGGATCCTTGTCAGTTTTTCCGTTTGCCGTTCCCGGGACACCGCCGGAGAGGCCCCCGGTTAGAAAGGCCAGGTCCAGCCGGTGATATCCTTCGATCTATGCCGAAGTTGTAAGCGCGCTCCTTACATTCGATTTGTTCATTGAGCAGGGTCTCGCGAAGGCTGGCCCCGACATCGGAAAAGCGCGGAATCCGGTCGATCGCGTCGATCGCCAGGCTGAAGCGGTCCGTGTGATTTCGGATGGCTAACTCAAGCGGCGTATTGATGTTTCCCTTTTCCTTGTATCCGCGCACGTGGATATGATGCTGGCCGGGCCGGCGATAAGTTAAGCGATGAATCAGCCACGGGTAGGAATGAAAGTTGAATACCACCGGTTTGCTCCGGGTAAACAGCGCCTCGAATTCCCGGTTGGTCATGCCGTGCGGATGCTCGTCGTGCGGGACCAATCTGAACAGATCGACCACATTCACGAAGCGAATTTTAATGTCCGGCAGATGTTGGCGGAGCAGCGCCGTGGCGGCGAGCGATTCCATCGTGGGGACGTCGCCGCAACTCGCCATGACGGCATCCGGTTCGGCACCCTGGTCGTTGCTCGCCCAATCCCAGATGCCCGCGCCCTTTGTGCAGTGCGCGATAGCATCGTCCATGTCCAGGTACTGCAAGTGTAATTGTTTATCCGCGACGATGACATTGACATAGTTAACGCTTCGCAGGCAGTGGTCGGCCACCGAAAGGAGGCAATTTGCGTCGGGCGGGAGGTAGATGCGCACTACGTTCGGGCTTTTGTTGGCGACCACGTCGAGAAACCCGGGATCCTGATGGGTGAAGCCGTTGTGGTCCTGCCTCCAGACCAATGCGGTGATCAACAAGTTAAGCGAGGCAACGTCCGCGCGCCACGAAAGTTCGTTGCACTTATCCAACCACTTGGCGTGCTGGTTGAACATCGAATCGATCACATGGATGAACGGCTCATAGCTATTGATCAATCCGTGGCGCCCGCTGAGAAGGTACCCTTCCAGCCACCCCTCCACGGTGTGTTCGCTGAGCATTTCCATCACGCGGCCGGCGGGAGCGAGATTGCCGCCGTCGGCATCTTCCGGGAAATATTCCCCCAGCCAGACCTTCTTAGTGACTTCGTAGATCGCGTCAAGCTTGTTGGATTGGGTCTCGTCCGGTCCGAAGACCCGAAAATTATGGGGGTTCAGCCGGACAGTTTCCCGCAAAAAATTGCCGAGCGTGGGAACGTTTCCGGCCGAAGTCTCCCCGGCTTTCCTCAGATCGACCGCGCACTTGCGGAAGTCAGGCAGATCCAGCGGCTTGCGCAGCAGCCCTCCGTTTGCGGCCGGGTTGGCGCTCATGCGTCGATTTCCCTTGGGTGCCAATGCTTTCAATTCAGGGATCAGCCGCCCCTGCTCGTCGAATCGCTCCTCCGGCTGGTAGCCGCGCATCCACGATTCCAACAGTTTCAGGTGGGCCGGATTGGCGGCGACATCCGTGATGGGAATCTGATGACTTCGCCAGAAACCCTCCAGGTAGTGCCCATCGACCTCCCGGGGCGCCGTCCAGCCTTTCGGGCTTCGCAGCACGATCATCGGCCATCGCGGACGGAACGCCTTGCCGCTCTCCCGCGCCTGCGCCTGAAACTTTCGAATCTCCAACACGCAATGTTCCATCGTTGCGGCCATCGCCTGATGCATGCTGTCAGGTTCGCTGCCCTCGACAAAGTATGGAGTATATCCGTATCCGACAAACAGGGATTCCAACTCCGCATGGCTGATGCGGGCCAAGATCGTGGGATTATTAATTTTATAGCCATTGAGGTGCAGGACCGGAAGCACCGCGCCGTCGGTGATTGGGTTGAGAAACTTGTTACTGTGCCAACTGGTGGCCAACGGGCCGGTTTCGGCTTCGCCGTCGCCGACCATTACGAGAGTAATCAGGCCTGGGTTGTCGAACACCGTCCCGAATCCGTGCGAGAGGCTGTACCCCAATTCGCCGCCTTCGTGGATGCTGCCGGGCGTTTCCGGCGTGGCGTGGCTGCCGATGCCGCCGGGAAAGGAGAACTGCTTGAAAAAGTGCTGCAGCCCGGCCAAATCTTCGCTCTTCTCCGGGTACACCTCGGAGTAAATGCCTTCGAGGTAGGCTTGCGACAGAACCGATGGCGCCCCGTGCCCTGGGCCGGAGATGTAAATCGCATTCAGGTCGTACTTGTTGATTAGCCGGTTGAAGTGAATGTAGGTAAAGCACTGGCCCGCGTCCGAGCCCCAGTGGCCGAGCAGCCGCGGCTTTATATGTTCCAGTGTGACCGGTTCCCGAAGCAGGGGATTGTCCCGCAGGTACAACATACCCATGCATAGGTAAAGGCTGGCCTGCCAGTATGCGTCTATTCCGCGCAACTCGTCAC
Organism: Binataceae bacterium (SeqCode); assembly: GCA_050736715.1. Taxonomy (GTDB): domain Bacteria; phylum Desulfobacterota; class Binatia; order Binatales; family Binataceae; genus Binatus. The sequence goes on from JBOHWK010000139.1 coordinate 5,687, forward strand.
TGCCGAGTGGCGCGCCCTTGATCGTCGAACGCGCCGGTCCGTAGGCAGTAAGATTCCCAAGTTCGCTAACCGTATCAGTCTGCCGGGCGGGAGTTACCATAACTGTTTCCTGTCTTTTACTTCTGAGCTTTAGTCCCGGAGGGGCCGCAATCGCCAGCGGCTTCTCGGACGGAGAAAAGTCCTCTCCACCCTCTATTTTACCGGCCGGCGCGCGGTTCGGTGAGATCGGAGAGCGGCGCGGATTGCGATCGATCGGTTCCAACGCCAGGCCGCGGCCGAGCGAAGCAAATCCGCGCACCTCATCTCCCTCGTACCGCCGTTGCGTATTCCGGTTCCGAAACCTCCGAACCGCATCCCTGCATGCTACTACGGGTTGCGAACCGCGGCAAACGTAATTTCAGCGAGGTTCGCCACTTGGCCGGCGGGCTGCTAAGATTTCAACCGCTGAAATGCCGGAACGCACCGCACATAGCGCGCCGCCGGCGGTCTATATCGAGACCTACGGCTGCCAGATGAACATCGCCGATTCGGAAACGGTCGCCGCGATCCTGCGCCGCGCCGGTTACACTCGCGCCGAACGTCCCGAGGACGCTGACGCGATCCTGCTCAACACCTGCGCGATCCGCGAGCATGCCGAGGAGCGCGTGCTGGGACGGATTCTGAATCTGGCGCGAATCAAGCAGGCGCGGCCGCAAGTGAAACTGGGCCTGCTCGGATGCATGGCGCAGCATAATCGCGCGGCGCTGATCGAAAAGGCGCCCTGCCTCGACGTCGTTGCCGGCCCCGACAGCTATCGGCGGCTGCCCGAAATGCTGGGACAATCCGGATTCGATCCGGCGATCGACGTCCGCCTCGATCGCGAGGAGACCTACGCCGGTATCACTCCCGAACACGAGCGCGGCGTGCGCGCGTATGTCACGGCGATGCGCGGATGCGACAAGTTCTGCGCGTTCTGCGTGGTGCCCTACGTGCGCGGCCGCGAGCGTTCGATTCCGCCGGCGGACCTGCTCCGCGAAATCGCCGAACTGGCATCGCGCGGCGTGAAGGAGATCGTCCTGCTCGGCCAGACGGTCAACGCCTACCGCTCCGGCGGTACCGATTTCGGGGCGTTGTTGCGGATGGTTGCGCGAGTCGATGGTATCGAGCGAATCCGCTTCACGTCGCCGCATCCGTCCGATATGAGCGATCCGCTGATCGACGCGATGGCCACTGAGCCGAAAGTCCAGCCCTACCTGCATCTCCCCGTGCAATCGGGATCGGATCGCGTGCTGGCCGCGATGGAGCGCGGATACACGGTGGCGGAATATCTTGAACTCGTGGCGAAGCTCCGCCGAGCGATCCCGGCGCTCGCGCTTTCGACCGATATCATCGCCGGCTTCCACGGCGAGGAGGAACCGGACTTCGCGGCGACAATGGCGCTGATGCGCATGGTCGGCTACGACTCCGCATTCACCTTCAAGTATTCCGTGCGCGAGAATACGCGCGCCTTCCGGCTCGGCGATTCAGTGAGCGAAGAGGAAAAGTCGCGCCGCTTGCAGGCGCTAATTGCGTTGCAGGAAAAAATTTCCCGCGAACGCAACGGCGCGGCGATCGGGTCCGAATTTCCCGTACTGGTCGAAGGCCCCGCACGGCGCGGCAACGGAATGCTCGCGGGCAAAACGCCGCAATTCAAAACCGCGATCTTCCCGGCCCGCGACGGAATCGCAGTTGGCGACACGGTGAACGTGCGTATCGAATCGGCCACTGGGCATTCGCTGATTGGGCAGGCTGTTTAACCGAAGGAAAGAGGTCCGGCACATGGGAGAGATCGCACAGGAAACCCTCGACGAATTGACCGAAGGTGAAACCGATCAAGGAAGGGCGCTCGCGCCGCTTACCGATAATCAGATCGAACAGGCCTATGCCAACGTCTCATTTCGCGTCATTTATCAATCTAACAACTATTTCCTGCCCCAGATCCGCGATCTCATCAAGGATGACGAAGTCATTAACCTAAGACCTGAATATCAGCGACGCTTGAGGTGGTCCAATAAGAAAAAATCGCTCCTGATAGAGTCCCTTCTGCTCAACATCCCTATCCCCCCGGTCTTCCTCTACGAAAGCGACCCCGCGCGGTACGAGGTGATGGACGGCCAACAGCGGCTCAGCGCCGTTTATGAATATCTGGAGAGCGGTTTCGAGTTGACCGGCCTCGAAAAACTCGAGTACTTGGACGGGCGTCGCTACAACAAGCTGCCGCCGAAGTTGCGCAGAGGCCTCGATCGAGCTTCCATCAGTGCGATCGTGCTCTTGCAGGAGACTCGATCCGACGAGAAAGATCCATACCTCGTGCGTCGACTCGTGTTCGAGCGCCTCAATACGGGTGGCCAGCCCCTGAACGCCCAAGAGATCCGAAACAGCATCTTCCGCGGCGATTTCAACGATATGATCGTGAAGCTGGCGCAAGATAATACGTTCTGCCAAATCTTTAACATTCCTCAATATACTGAGACAGACCAGAGCGAGTATTACGAGAACCCTGAGCGGCGGAAGAACAGCCTTTATAAGTCAATGGCGGACTGCCAGATCGTCTTGCGATTCTTTGCACTTCTCGACGATGAGCACATAAGCGGCTCGATGCACAAAATACTCGACCGCTGCATGGAACGGAACCAAAATCCCAGCAAAGAATTAGTCGAGCAATATCGCAAAACTTTTGTCAAACTGATCGAGGCCTGTAACGAGCTATTTGAAGGAAAAGCATTCCTTTTGCCGCCAGATGAAAACGGCACTCGCCGAGTATCGATTCCACTTTACGATGCAAACATGGTGGCACTGTATCGCCGCATGGGCCGATTAGAAGAGTTCGTCGTGAAGCGTGCCCAGATCCAGGCCAAGGTCCAAGAATTGCTGGCCGAACAAATCGAGCTGCTAACGGGGAAGGCGAACACTGCGGACTCCATCAAGCAGCGAATCGCCGCGATCGGTAGCATTCTCGATAGTCTGTCCTGATGTCGGAACTTGCTGAACGCCTCAAGCCGATTGAGGATGATTTCAACGACGCGCTGGCGACGTTGAATAGCGTACTCGATCACGTAAGCGACACGAAGCTGAAACCAGCTTTGCGGGTCGTTATCTCGAACAACGTTATCGTGACGCTAATATCGAGCATCGAGGAGACCCTGCGAAATTTGTTCAAGGCGTACCTGACGACCCTCGAGGAGCGCTTTGCGAAGCACCAACTGCTCAACCTTCAACTGCAAAGAGCGAATCTGGACTGTGGAGTTCAGCAGTTGAAAGATCATACGAAAGACTCCGAATTCAAGCTAGCAGCTGCGGTGGTCAAGGATCTCTCCAAATGCCTCAACGGTGAGCGGGATTACCGCTTATTCAAGGAGCAATTGACTTACAACAAGGGAAACTTTCGGTCTGCTCAGTTGACAGAGACCGCAAAAAATTCCGGTATGGCGAAACTCTGGAATAAAATTTGCCAGTGCGCGGAAATCGAGGCATACACCGGAGAATCGGTCCTCGACTCACGCGTGACCAAGCTAACGAGTGTTTGGAACGCGATGTTCGATGAACGCGACCTGATCGTACACCAAATTTCGCGGGCTAGTGGTTGGGGAGCGGGACAAATCAAAGAGGAAATGACGCTATCCCTTCTTGTCATCAAGCGGGTTGCCAGTTGTCTAGTCGCTGACCTGACCACGTTGATTGAGCAACACGAACGACCGTCGGTGGCGAAACCCACAGATGACAACGATTGAGAGAAGCCGGCACGCGCAACTTAGCGCCCTTCACGACGGGAGGTCGTCCGCGCCTTGAAGCCCGATCAGCATGTCGGCCCGCTTTCCATGCCGTGGGATCACAAGAACGCCTCAGGCGGCGCGGACTCATTGTGGTCGGCGGCCAAGGCACTGCCCGCGCCGGAAACACCCCTTTTTGCGAAACCTCATCGAGGTTTCGCGTTTCCCTTCCGGTTAAAATAGGAAGCTCAGGCGTGGATTTCTTCGAACTGTTTTACCGGCACGATTCTCGCCACGCGCGCCATGATTTTCTTGTTTTGCGCGGCCTTCTTCAGTTCATATTCCGCTTGAAGCCGCATCCAGAATTCGGGATTGCTGCCAAAGAGGCGGGAAACTTTCAGGCACATGACGGCGGAGAGCGGCTTGCGGCCGGCCAGAATTTCGTGAAGCATCTGGCGCGATATGCCGAGCGCCTTCGCGGCGGCGGTCACCGACAGACCGGCCTCGGGAAGAATGTCTTCCCGGATAATTTCGCCCGGATGCACCGGCGGCAATCCGTTCTTTTTCTTCATGACTCTCTCCTAATGATAGTCTTCAAAATCGACCGCTACGGCACTCTCGCCCGACCAGCCGAAGGTGATGCGGTAGTTTGCCGTTACCCGCACGGACCATCGGGGCGGATTTCCCTGTAAGCTGTGAAACCGGAATCCGGCCACGTTCATTTCCTCCGGCTTCGCAGCCGTTTCCAGCAATTGAAGTATGCGCACGCATTTTCTGATATATTCCGCGCCGAGCCAGCGGGTCCTGCCGGTCAAATACAACTCTTCAAGCCCTTTGTGCCTGAAGCCACCGATCATTTGTTCATCCTAATCCGCATTTATATTCGTGTCAACTAATTAGTTGACAGCATCCTCGATCCATCGCAGCTCATCGCACGTACACTGGATTGGACAGAATCCACATGCGGCCCTGGCGGTAGGCCTCGATCCGGTAGGCGCCGGGCGATTTTGGCGCGAACTCGAAGGTCGCTGCATCGATGGCCGATGCGGCCTCGGCGCCATTGCGGTACAGCACGATTCGGTCCGCCTTCGCCGGCAATTGGGCCTTGAGTGCAAGCCCCGGAGCGAGCGGCACTCGGCCGCCCATTAGGATTTTCGCCGCGCCGTTTTGGGCATAGAAGACGAACGCGCCGACATAGCCGAGAAGATCGAAGCTTACGTAGCAATGCCCCTGCCGCATCGCGTCGAGCAGCGGGCCGCCCGCGCGTTCGGGGGCCAGCAGATGAGTCGTGTACACCATGAACCATTGCTCGAAGGTCCCGACGTTCGCGTCCACGACGGACATGTTTTCCGGCGCGCCGAATCCCGCCAGCAGCGTCACGCGCCCCGCTGCGGCCATCGTGTCATACGCGGCGAAATCTTTTTCGGAACGCACGTCCAAATCCGTAAACAGGCGATCGGCCTCGGTGAAAAACCCCCGCAATCGCATCGCGGCCGGGCTTTGCGCGTCCCAGGCCGCCTGCTGATTGTAAACTTCCATCGCGTCGGCGAGCGCGTAAGCGGTGGGCGCGGCAAACTTCGCGGGATCGGCCGCGATCGCGATTCCGCCCTGATCGTGAATCGCCGCGATCAGATCGGATGGAGAGAGATTCGGCTGAATCGGAGCTTGCAAATTCGCGCCGATTATCGTGCCGCCGGCGGCGTGGAACGCGCCGCCCGGAATAAAGACGATGTTCCCGGTGTAGCCGCTGACGCCGAAATCGGTCCGGCCGGGTTTGGCCGGATTCGCCAGCGTGACGAAGTCGATTTGCTCGGCACGCGCGATATCGGCGAGCTTGGATTGATCGAGGCCCGAGTCCGCCAGATCGACATCGACGGCGCCGCGATAGTCGCGCAGCGGCGGAAATTCCGCGACCGGCATCACCTCGCGCATTACCGGAAGATTGGTGGCGGGCAGCGGCGCACCGCATCCCGCAATTGCGATCGCGGCAAGCAGCGCGAGCGGAAACCATCGCCGGCGGCGCATCGGATCGCTCAAAGGATCGAACGGCCCTGCGCGCCGTCAACCGGGATGCAGGCGCCCGTAATCCAACTGGCGCGCGGCGACGCGAGCATCGCGACCGCGTAAGCGATTTCTTCGGGGCGTCCGAGCCGCCCGGCCGGCATTTCGTGCGCGATGAAATCTTTCTCGAACGCGGGATTCTCGCGGAAGCGACGCTCCCAACTTCCGCCTGGGAAAATTATCGAGCCCGGGGCGATCGTATTGACCCGAATCGCCTTGGGCGCCAGCTCCCGCGCGAGCATCTTGGTGAACGAATGGAGCGCCGCCTTGGACGAATTGTAGGTCAGCGTTCCGCCCGCTTCGCGTCCGTAAATCGAGCCGATGTTGACGATCGACCCGCCACCGCGTTTTTCCATGTGCGGAACGCATAGCCGCGCCAGCCGCACCGGGCCGAACAAATTTAAGTCATATTGTTCGCGCCAATCCTCGTCGCTTAGCGCGGCGAGCGCGCCAACTCGCGCCGCACCCGCATTGTTGACCAGCACGTCGATTCCGCCGAATCGAGCCGCGGCCGCTTCGACGAGTTTTTCAACTGCGGCCGGATCGGTCACGTCGGCGGCGATCCCGATCGCGCCGGCGCCGCCATTTCGGACGCTTATCGGGTCCAACTCCGCCGCAGCCGCCGCGATCGCGTCCGCGTTGCGGGCGCAAATCGCGACGCTCATTCCCTCCTCGGCGAGCGCGAGCGCGGCGGCGCGCCCCAATCCGCGGCTTGCGCCGGTAACGATCGCGGCTTTTCCCTTCAAGCCCAGATCCATCGCTTCGCTCCTTAATGCCCCGGAACGGCCGGTTTCACAATCATTATCAGACCCACACGCGCGGCCTAAAGCCGCCGAATCGCCGGGGCTTCGGTCGAGCGCCGGATTCCGCAGGTTGACTCTTGTATTATGCGGACTTACTGTAGTCGGCCAACAGGCGGATCGGCGGAGGATTATGGAAATACGGGTCGAAGGCTCTCTGGATCAGGCGATGCGGGTGCTCAAGCGCAAGCTGGCCAAGGAGGGCGTATTCAAGGAGATGAAAAAGCGGTCGTTCTACGAAAAGCCGAGCGTCCGCCGCAAACGCAAACGTTCCGACGCGCAGCGCCGCCGCCGCAAGGAGCAGCGCCGCCGCCGTCCCGCCGCGATGTAATTAGGCTGCCGGACGCCGGTGGTCTCGGGCACGCGTTTCACGGCATATCCTAAATTTTCCGCCCCGGCCTAATCGGGAATCGGCCGCCAGGTGAACACCACCTGCCCGGCCGCCGTGTAATAGTCCAAATCGTAATGCGGCAGATGCGCCGCATCGCGGGCCCCGCGGAATCGCTCGATCGCGCGATGGATCGCGTCAACCACCGAGCCTTGCCCCGATCCTTGCGATTCGCCGGCCAGCCTGCCCATCCTGACTTCCGCCGCCAAGTCCAGCCGGACGCACCGCGCGCCGCAATGGCAATCGTACTGTCCCGCCTCAACGCAGGCGCATCGCAGGCAGAGCACGGCCGGGGCGCATTCGGCGGCCGGCGCGCCGAAAAATTCCCGTTCCAGCCGTTCCATTCCGATCGCGCATTCGCACCATGCTTCGCGCGCGCGCTCGGCGGAGAAGCGGCGGATCGCGCGGGCGAGTTCCCGCATCAGCGCATCGCTGGAGCGCGGTTCGAGCGCCACAATGCTGTCGTCTTCGATTCGCATCGTGGCGCCCAATTGCTGGGTGAGGAAGCGGCGCAGATTGATCGACAGGCGGCTGCCGAGTTCGAGCCGCTGCGATTCGAATTGCACCGGACCGGCGGCCGGATGGGCGCGGCCGCGGCGCGACACCGGGCGGGGCCCGCCGCCGAACGCGCTCAGCGAATGCAGCCGTTCGAGGGGCGACGGCGCTCCGCAGGCAAATCTCGATGCGTACGCGCGGCGGTAAACCAATGGACCGTTTCGCACAGGCTCAACCTCCAACAACTTTGAGATCGGCCGGAAACGCAACTCCGGCGCCGGTAACAGGGGAGTCAACGAAAGTTTTTATTTTTGAACTTGAAAAATCGAGGGGAAAATGGAACGAACCGCCTGCCGCCAACGCCAAGCAGCGCCGCGCTGGTCGGCGCCGCCGATGCCGCCCGGGGACGATCGCCTCAGGCCGCGAGCGGCGAAAGGCACCCGGAAAATTTCGCGCCATGCGCATTGGCTCTCTTCATCCGCCCACCGAGCCGCCCGCCATTGATGCGATCCGCCCCTCCGCACCGCCTCCGCATTCCAAGCGGCGGCTCGATGGAATTGCGCGCGGACGCACCCCGGCCAAATCGCGAGCCTTGGCCGAACCGGTTCCGCGCGGTGTTTTCCGTCCCATCGGCAATCATCGTTACTTCGGATACGCCAATTTAATTAGCGCGCCCGCCGCGCGCGGGCAACTGCTTGCGCGCGATCGGAAATCGGCGCGAAGCTTGACACGAAACCGCGCGCGTGATCTTTCCCCCCCGCGTCCGGGACGGAGCGCGGCTCCATAAATGAGGCGGGCTAATGATCGCCGCCACGTGCCGGAAGCCGCGCCATTGACTCCCGGCTTCGCCCTAACATATGTTAGGTGATGCGCCCCGGAGTGAATGGGCGCGCGTTTCAATCCGATCGAATCGCGGAGGCGCTTTTCCCATGCCTAATGAGTCCCGGCTTAATTTCACCCCCGAAGAACTCCTGGCCAATGTTCCTACCAAGGAGCCGTTAATCGTAAACGGCGTGCGATGCCACGGCGGCTTCGATGCCAGCGGCGTCTATCGCTCGCCGCGGACCGCGTGGCGCGTGCCGGCCATCAAGGCGTGGCAGGAGCGCCATATAAAAGAATCGGGGATGCCGCTGTTCGAGATTCCCGCCGACACCGTTCCGCCGCAAACGCCCGGAGTCGCGCAGGCGAAATTCCTGCTGCGTTCGGGAGTCCGCGAGCCGATGGTGCGGATTCTGTCCGAAATCTCAATTATCGAGGGCTTCGGCGCGATGATCCGCGAATTGCCGGTTCCGCCGCCCAAGAGTTACCTTCGCGAAGACGTAACCGGCACCACGATCGCGCATCTGCATAACGGATTGTTCGAGGCGCAGGCGCGCGACGAGGCGGGGTGGACCGAAGAGGGCGGGCATCGCCAGATGTGGGCGGCGGCCCGCGATGCGGCGCTGTCCAATCCCGAGATTTCGCCGCAAATCTTCCAGGACATCATAGCGCGCCGGATGGCGGAGCCGCGCCAGTTGTTCCCGCAACTCGACGCATCGGTCGAACGGCTGCTCCGCGTGATGGTGAACGTGTTGGTAATCGAAGTCTTTGCCGCCGGAACCTTCTCGTGGGCGGAAGAAGTTCTGTCCGACCCGGAAGTTTCCGACGCTCCCGTCGAGGCTGCAAACCTCGTGCGCTACATCCGCTCCGACGAGGCGCCGCACGTGGAATACCTGCGCACGGCGCTATCGGAGATTCAGGCGCGCACTCTCTTCGGCCCGGACGGCACGAACGTTTCGGGCAAGCAGGTGGTCGAGGCGCTCGCCGAGCGCTCGCTGCGCGGGATGCTCAAGCAGCGGTTCACGGAGCGGCCGACGCTGCTCCATGACATGATCCGCAAAACCGCGCCCGCGAGCGGCATCGATACGCTGCTCGCGGAATTCGACGCGCTCGCCCCGAAGTGGCTCCCGCCGGCGCGCTTCATGGACTTGGTGCCCGGCGCCGCCCCAACGCAGGGATAATCCGCAGATTACGCAGATTTCGCAGATAAAAGTTTCCCGAAAATCTGCCCGTTTAATCTGCGCAATCTGCGGTTAAATTCCGAGTTTTCTGTGCGCCGCGCCCGTACAATGCCGCCGCTTCCGCGAGCAATCCCGCAATCTCCTCGCGTAACTCCGCCGGCTTGAGCAATTCGGGCCACGGGCCGTGGCTCAGGATGAAGTTGCCCAACTCGCCCGCGCCGCGACCGCAGGGCGTAAATGCCGAGCTACATCACCGTGGCGGTGAGCGGAACGTCCTGCTCCTCGCTGGGCGCGGCGCCGCTGTTGTCTGTAATCGAATCGGTCATGCACTCGATGACGCCGAACGTCCGCAGGCCGCAAGCGAAGCCTTCACCGCGATGGCCTCGGTGGAGCCGCCGTTCAGGGGCATGACGCTCGACAATCTTGGCGAGCACGGCGCCGATCTCACGGCGCCGTAGGCAGACACTCTGGGCGGGTGTGCCGCCAATTCGCGCCCGCGCCAGGAACACTATCCTCCCGATTGGCGGTTCGAACAAATCAGAGAATTACCCTAACGCCAATCGGAAGATTGGCGTTCCCGCGAAGGCGCCCTACTTGCCGCCGCCATGGTAGGCAGCGGACTGGACGTACCCGGCCCGATCGCGACGCCGAGAGAATAATCCAGCCCGGTGTTTGAACCGACGATGGTAGCGCTGGGCGGCTGACTGCCCTCGCTACCCGCGGGAAAGGTAAGAACCTCGCTGGCAAAAATGTTCGGCGCTATCCCAGACTGCAAGGAAACCGGTACGTAAATGTTTCCGCTCCCATCGAGGGCGATCGAGGGAACGGACATGGTGCCTCCATAAAGTTGCGATCCTGTCCAGTTGAGCGCGGAGGGAGCGAAATTGGACTTGAGCGCGTAGCTGCCAGGAGAATAGACACTAATGGAACCCGCAAAGTAGCTCGCGGAGCCGTCGCATCCAAAATAGCGACCGTTGCAGAATGCTTCAGCACAAACAAAGCTGTTGGCAGCCACATCGATGTTTCCGCTGGAATCCACCGCGATACCGGTGGGCAGGGTGTAGCTCAGGAATTGGGAGTTGGAAAATGAGATGGTAGCGCTTGGCGCCACGTTACCATTGCTGCCGGCCGGATAGACCGTTACTGCACCGGTGGCGCTACCGGAACACGCATAGCAATACCCATCATTCTCATCGGGCGGCTAGCAACTGATATCGCCACTCGTATTAGTAACGTAGATATTCCCGCTGGAACCCACTGCAATGCGTTGTGGAGTGCTAAGATTCCTGGCAGCACCACTGATGGTTGCGATTGGCGCCAAGTCGCCGCTGCTGCCAGCCGAATAGATTGTGACGCTATTATTTCCCTCGTCGGTCACGTACATATTTCCGCTTGAATCAGCCACGATGCCGTTGGGCCTGGTAAGCTCCGTTTGACTACCGCTGATGGTTGTCATCGGGGCGGCATTTCCATCGCTTCCGGGCGGATAAATGCTGATGCTGTTGTTCGCACCGTTCGCTACATAGATATTCCCGCTGGAGTTCGCTGCAATGCCGGTGTTCCCGCTAAGGCCGGTGCTCGCGACGCTGATTAGCGCGAACGGTTGAGCGTTGCCGTTGGCGTCAAGCGCGTAGGCGGTGATGCTGTTGTTGAAATTGTTACTGACCCAGATTGACGCCTGACCCGCCACCGCCGTCGGCGTGGAGCTGGCGGTTGCGGTCTGCACGTGACCAATGGAGGGAATGGCGAGCGCCGCCACGGCGATGCCAGCGGCAAGCGCCGCTCCGATTCGGAAAACTTTCCCGCCCTGTCTCATCGGCTCCCACCTCCCGAAGATGGAGCGAACGATTCAACCGGCCTCGATCACATCGAAACCGCCATCCATAATGGCAAAATCCGCCTTGGCACAATTTGCACCGATAGGGCATTTCTCCCAGCCGCGCCGGGCAGGATGCTGGCCGGGCGGGTGGCGCGATCAGTCGAAGGCTTGCGAGACTTCGGTCAGCGTCAACGCGGCGCGCTCGCAGATCTCGGTCAGCACCTGCTCGGTGATCACGGTCGATAGCGCGATCGTCCCGGTGGGAGAAACGATCAGGCCGTGGTTGATGGCGGCGAGATGGAAATTGGCGAGCGCGCGTTCGTCGTCGCGCATCGTCGCAGGAGCCGGCGGATCCTTCAGAAAGAAGACACTGAGCAGCGAACCGGCCTGGCGCACCGAAAACGGCAATTGCGCGTCGCGCGCGGCGCGCACCAGTTCCCCGGCCAGCCGTTCCGTCTGCTGGGCCATCTTGCCGATCTTCGCCTGCGTCAAGTCCCGCAGCGAAACGATCCCCGCCGCGCAGGAGACGGCATTGCCGTTGAAGCTGCCGGAATGCGGAATCGAGCCGCGGTTGCGCGGATCGAACGTGGACATCACATCCTCGGTGCCGCCCAAGGCGCCCACCGGATAGCCGCCGCCGATGACCTTGCCGAACATCGTGAGATCGGGCTTGACGCCGTGCAGCTTTTGCGCGCCGCCCTCGTCCAGGCGCAGCGAGGTGACCTCGTCGAGCACGAACATTGCGCCCGCGCGATGGGCCGCTTCGGCCACGTTGGCCAGGAATCCCTCCGGCGCGGACAGCATCCCCGCCGCAAACAGCACCGGCTCCAGAAAGACGGCGGCAATCTCGGAGCCGCGCTCGGAGAGCAGCGCCTCGAAGGCGGTTGCCTCGCCGAAATCCGCCAGCATCGTATGCTCGCCCTCGAGGCCGGAGAGCCCGAGTTGGAGGTCTTCGTAGGAGCCGTGATAACCGTAGCGCGCCATCAAGATCATCCGGCGGCCGGTAAGGCGGCGCGCCAATTGCGCCGCGAGCATCCCGGCCTCGCTGCCGGAATTGCAAAAGCGCACGCGTTCGGCGGCCGTAAACCGCTCGGTCATAAGCGCCGCCAGTTCGACTTGCGATTCGGAACGGGTGGGAAAGACCGAGCCGGCCTTGATCGCCTTGGCGGCCGCCTCGACGATCGGCGGGTAGGAATTGCCGTGGACCAGAGTGGCGAAATTGCCGAGCAGATCGATGTACTTGTTGCCGTCGATGTCCCACAGATAAGGACCTTCGCCGCGCTCGAAGGTGAGCGGATAGGGCCGGTAATAGGCAACCGTACGGGTGTCGCCGCCCGGCATCACGCGTTCGGCGCGCTTGGCCATTTCGGCCGACTTTGGAGTTGCCTCCCGGTAGGTTTCCTCAATCTTGTCCATCGCGCCTCAATTCTCCAGCGGGGTCGCCAAGTTCAAGCCTCTATTTGCCAGTATCCAGCGCCTGTTAGTCAAGTCCCGCGGCGGTGCGCCGGGGAAATTTTCGCCGCCGCGGCCGGGCAATCGCGCCGCGTTTGGGCGGCACGGGCGGCGGATTCAGTTCATAGACCGAGACGTGGAGGCCGCTTTGGGAGGTGAACGGCGCGCGATTCCATCCCGCCCATCGCTCGCGCAGGCGCATCCCGGCTATCCGCGCCATCAGGTCGAGTTCAGCGGGATATGCGTACCGCAATTGGACCGGGAAAATCTTAAACCCCTTCTTTCCGATCGTGAGATGAGCGCCGCGGACGGTCTGCGCCGCGCGATCGTGCATCATGGCGTCGAGCTTCACCGAATCGAGCGCGGCATTGGATGCCGACACGCGCTGGCCGCGATCGAAACGGCTCTGATCGGGAACAAACGCCTCGATTACGAAGACGCCGCCGGGAGCCAGGCGCCGCGCCACCCGCTCGAAGCATCGGATTTGGCCATCCTGGTTTCCCAGCGCGAAGAAAGTATTGAAGACCACAAAGATCAGCGAGAATTTGCCGTCGATCTTTACGTCCGCGAAATCGCCGATCTCCACGGGAATCGCGTCGCCGCCCGGTTTCGCGCGCATCCGCTCGACCATTTTCGGCGCGGCGTCGATTCCAAACACGCGGATTCCGCGCGCGGCAAGCGGAATCGCAACCCGGCCGGTGCCGATTCCAAGTTCGAGCGCGCGGCCGCGTCCGGCCAGCGGGGCGAGAAATTCAGCCGCCGGTTCGGCGGGAGTCGAAGGCTCGACTATCGTGTCGTAAACCGGCGCGATTTCCTCGCCGTAGGTGGACGGATCGTAAAAGGCCATCGCCGCGAAATCATCGGATGCGGAGCGCGCGGAGTCAACCGCCCGCGTCTTCCGGTTTGCCGTTGCCGTATTGGAGGACCTGCACCTTTTCGACGGTGATCAGTCCCGATCCCATCATGGCGTCGAGGACGGGCAGGAAGGCGTCGATTTTTTCCTTGCTGTCCACGATTTCGACGATTATCGGCAAGTCTTCGGAAAGGCGGAGAATCTTGGCCGAATGGAGCCGGCTCGAATGGCCGAAGCCCATCGGCCCGCGGAGCACGGTCGCGCCGCCCAGATGGAGTTCGCGCGCCTTGAGCACGATCGCCTCGTACAGCGGCTTGCCGCCGTAGCGTTCATTCTCGCCGAAGAAGATTCTGAGCAGCACCGCATCTCTTGGAATTTGCATCGCTCAAACTCCCCGGTTAAGCACCGTTGCGGCGATATGGCCGATCCAGACCGCGGCGAGACAGAGAATAACCGACGCGATCGCATTGGCCGCTGCGGGGATCATCTCGCCGTCGCGCATCAAGTTTAGCGTTTCCAGCGAGAAGCTGGAAAAGGTCGTGTAGCCGCCGCAAATCCCCACCATCAGGAATTGCCGCGCGTGCGTGCCCGCGATCAGCCGCCCGTCGGGACCAGTGGCGGTCGCGATAAATCCGATTATCATCGCGCCGGTCACATTGACGAAGAGCGTGCCATACGGGAATCCCACACCGGCGAGATTCATGATCACCCCTGAAAAGAAGTAGCGCGCCATTCCGCCGATTGCGCTGCCGATTGCGATAGCGAGGTATGAGAGCAAGCCGGTAATCTCCCTCTTCGGGCGGAAAAACTTCCCGCCCGATCTTCAAACATCGGTAGGAGTCATCAGCCCGGCTTCGGCCGGGCGGTTCGGGCGAACCCCATCGCCGCCAGCAACAACAGTGGAGAGTGTAACTGCGGATCGAACCGAGTCAATGGCGCTGGCGCCGGTGAAACATCGCAACCCACCGGCAATTGCCCCCGTCAGACGGCGGCGAAATCGCGGTTGCGATGCGGCCAGGGCGGCGCGGTGCGAATCGCGTCCAGGACTTGCTCCGGCTCGGCGACGATCGTCCACATCGCGCGATGCCGCTCGTCCATGAAGCGCCGCTCGATGCACTCGTCGAGCAAGTTGCGGAGTTCAGTGTAAAAGCCGAGCGTATCGACCATCACGATCGCGCCGCCGAACAATCCCAGCCGCTTGAGCGAGATCGCCTCGAACAGTTCCTCGAGCGTGCCGCTGCCTCCGGGCAATGCGATTACCGCGTCGGCCGCGTCGATCATCGCGCGTTTGCGCTGATGCATATCCTCGACGATGAGCATTTCGCTGAGCTTCGGATGGCCCCATTCGATGTCATACATGAACCGCGGGATGACGCCGATTACCCGGCCGCCCTCCGCGAGCGCGGCGTCGGCGAGCTGGCCCATCGAACCGATTCTGCCGCCGCCGTACGCGATCGCGATCCGGTTGCGCGCCAATTCGCGGCCCAATCGCGCCGCCGCGTCGCGATAGGCGGGATCGCAGCTTCGGCTCGACGCGCAATAGACGCATACCCGGCTAATCGGCATGGCCCGAATCGTAGCCGAGCGGGCCGCGGGTTATCCAGCGGGGCGATTTGATGCCCGCAGCGCGCCGGACTAAATTGAATCGCGGCGGGAGCGAGGTCATCCATGAATCAATGGCAAATCGGCGGCGTCAAAATCACCCGAATCGTCGAGAGCGAGGCGCCGTGGCGCGGCGATTGGCTGCTCCCCAACGCCACCTTTGAAAACGTCCGCAAGGAGGCGGACTGGCTCCATCCGGTTTTCACCGACGATCGGGGCAAGCTCCGCATGAGCATCCATGCTTTGCTGATCGAATCGGAAGGCAAGCGCATCGTCGTCGATACCTGCATCGGCAACGACAAAACGCGCTCCAATCCGAATTGG
Source organism: Binataceae bacterium (SeqCode) (assembly GCA_050736715.1). Lineage (GTDB taxonomy): Bacteria > Desulfobacterota > Binatia > Binatales > Binataceae > Binatus. The sequence continues at coordinate 21,209 of JBOHWK010000139.1, forward strand.
AGCAATCTGAACGGGCCGTTCCTCGGCGATCTCGAACGGGCGGACGCTCCGCGCGAACGAATCGATCGGGTCATCTGCACGCACCTCCATGTCGATCACGTCGGATGGAACACGATGCTCGTGAATGGCAAGTGGGCGCCGACTTTTCCCAACGCGCGCTATTTGATCGGCGGCGTGGAATGGGACTTCTGGTCGCGCTTCGACGGCAAGGACATGCGCGATCCGGTCGAGGATTCCGTGCGTCCGGTGGTCGATTCGGGCATGGCCGATCTCGTCGATTCGGACCATCGCGTCACTTCCGAGGTTTGGCTTGAGCCAACGCCCGGCCACACGCCCGGCCATCACAGCGTGCGCGTCTCGTCTAAAGGCCAGGAGGCGGTAATTACGGGCGATTTGCTCCACCATCCGATTCAGGTCCGCTATCCCGAATGGGACGACAATTTCGACTCGGACGGCGCGATGGCAAAGAAGACGCGCCGCACCTTTTGCGAGCGGTACGCCGATTCGGACGTGCTCGTTTTCGGCACCCATTTCGCAACGCCCTCGGCCGGCAAAATCATCCGCGCCGGCGATTCGTTTCGATTTACGGCGGCGCGGTAGCCCGTTCGCGGCGGTCGCGCAGGTAGCCGCGCGCCTCGCGGATCGGCTATGAATGATCGAGGGCGATTCAGGCCGCGGGCGAATCCGCGGAGGGAGATGCGAGATGAAGATCGAGTTTTTGGTGCTGGCCGATTCCGCGCAGGTCGCCGACGGGAAGCTGTTCATTCTGGGCGGCGGCTGGGGCGTCTTCCGGTCCGGGAACTATCCGGCGCACGCGCAACTAGCGGTCGGTCTCAATATGCTCATCCCCTGGGAGGAGGCGGGCGGCAAGTTCCCGCTCAGCATCACGATCGCGGACGATACCGGCGTCCCCATCATCCCGGAAATCACCGGACAGATTCAGGCCGCCAATTCCGCGCAATTGCCCAAGGGCACGATTCAGAAGGCGCCGCTGGCGGTGAACCTGAACGTCTCGCTCCCCCATCCGGGACGCTACACGATTTCGGCCGCCGCGGGCGCGTCGCGAATCGAGACTTTTTTCGACGCGATCTTCGTCGGCAAGACCGCCGCCGCTACGACGCCGGTCGCACCGGCGCAAGAGCCGGGCAATTAACGCCAGTCTAATAAACCCCTCCCCCTTCTGGAGAGGGGAACCGGACAAAGAAGATTGCGTTGCGTTCCCCCTCTCCTAAAGGGAGAGGGGGACAGGGGGTGAGGTTGCGCTTACTTCAACCGCCAGCGGCCGCCCTCCTCGACGACCCGGCCATCGCGATTGAGCTTGCGCAGATGCGAGCGCACCGAGCTGGCGGCGGCGGCGTGAAGATATTCCGGCACGTCGGTGTAGATCGCCTTGACGATTTCCATTACTTCGCGCGGGCCACCGGCGAGCGCATCGAGGACCTGCCGCTCGCGCAGTTCCCGATGGGCGATATACTCGCGGATTTTCTCCTTGGGATTGCGAACCGCCGGGCCGTGCGCCGGATAGATCGTCTCCAAGTCGAGTTCGAGGAGCCGCCGGAGCGAATCCATGTAGTCGCCCAGGTCGCCGGTATCGTCGGGAATCACCGTCGTACCCGCGCCGAGGACCACATCGCCGGTGAACAGCCCGCGCTCCTCTTCGAGGTAGTAGCAAAGATGGTCGGGCGAATGGCCGGGCGTGAAAATCGCGCGCAGCGTCGCGCCCTCGGTCTTCACCACGGCGCCATGCTCGATCGGCGCGATCGCGCCGGCGGGAGCGTCGTGTCCCGCCCACGGCTTCTTCAAAACTTCCAGTTCGCCGAATCGCTCCTTTACTTGGCTGACGCCGCCATGATGGTCGATATGCGAATGGGTCAGCACGATCTTTTCGAGTTGATTGGCGCCGGAAAGCTCTTTGAGCGCAGCCGCGAGCAGATCGATATAGATCGCGACGCCCTGCCCGGTATCGAGCAGAATCGGCCGCTTCGAGGTTCCGACGATATAAGTGTTGGTGCCCGGCCCGGTGAACATCCCCGGATTCTTGCCAAGCACCGTGGCGACGCGCGGCGACAGCCGCGCATAATCGGGCAGCTTAAGCCCGATCATCGAGTCAGTCACAATTCGCGTAGGCTGGTCCGTGGATGCCATGCCTTTACTCTTTCACGATGGCGCTCCGCCCGTCCAGCGCGAGAAGCAATGAAAAAAAACTGAAACCTCAACGAGGTTTCAGACTTCCCGTCTGATAATCGGGGAAGCGCGAAACCCATGATGGGTTTCGCAAACGGGGTTTACGCGCGCTTGCCTGCCCAATGCGAAGCCGAAGGGGTGCTGGGGATAGCCGGTCGTCCCTGTCAGTGTCATACCCGCGCGCGTGGCCGGCGCGCGCGAGGAATCCCGAAGCGATCGCTGGCAAACAACGCACCCCGCGCATGCGCCACGGCGCGGATTTGTCCTAGCGTCTTTCGACGCTGGACGTAAGACAGGGAAACCACGGTAAGGAGGAATCACGTGACGGTCGATATTAGGAAGCCGTTGAAAAAGATGCTCCCGTATCTCCTCGACGCCCAAAAGAACAACCTCAACGAGGCGGATACGGTATTGCTACTCGTGAAGGTCTTCGAAGATATTCTCGGGTGGAACGCCGTCGGCGAGCTCAGCCGTGAAGCGCACTTGAAAACAAATTTATCGACATCGTTTTGAAGCTCGACGGCATGATTAGGCTGATCGTCGAGGCGAAGGCGGCGGGCGAGAAATTGCGGGATCGCCACGTAGAGCAAGCGGAATTGTATGCGTCCGAAAATAATTTCCACTGGGTGGTTTTAACGAACGGCGTGGTGTGGAACCTTTACCATCTGACATTCGACGACGGGATTGATTATGAGAAGGCTTTCTCCGTCGATCTTTCCGATGGAAATTTCGACAAAAACTCGGAACTGCTGGCCTTACTCCATAAGCAGGCAATCAAGAAGGGGGAGCACGAGGCTTTTTGGGAGCGGGCCGCTGCTTTGAGCCCAGAATCGGTTGGCCGGTTCGTCTTCGACGAGCAGGTGCTTTCGCTCATGCGGCGGGAAATTCACCGCGCTGAGGGAGTATTTCTCGATATAGAAGAAATTGCCGGCGCGATTCACGATTTGTTCTCAAATGACGCAAGGGAAAGGGTTGGGCCGCCCAAAATCCGGCACCGCCAGCGCCGTCCTCAACGGGCCAAAGACACCACAAGAGACGACGCCGCTCTTGAAGCGGCGGAAGAAACTTCTACGCCGGCAATCCCTCAGCCTCCAACCGCGCCACCCGCCGGGGATAAGCCGTAATACATCGAATCTTGCAAACGCGGCGAGCGAGAGAAAGGCATCTTCTGCTGTTGGCTAAACTGATTCCGGGATTCCTCGCGCGGCGGCCACGCGCGGGAATGATGAGATGGACCCCGCCCGCTTATATACGGCCTCACCGAAGTGGGCCAAGAATGTAACGCTGACATTCGAAGCGAGGAGGGTCCGAGATGGAGATTACAACGATTGGGATC
>JBOHWK010000140.1:0-7516 GCA_050736715.1 Binataceae bacterium (SeqCode)
ATCGTGCGGTATTCGAAGGGCGCGGAACTGTTCGCCAAGGGATCGCCGGCCGACGTCGTCTTCGCAATCCTGGGCGGCGTCGCGATGGTTCACAGTTCGTGTCCGGACGGAGACCGCGTGCTGTTTCAACTGGCGGGGCCGGGCGATCTGATCGGATACGCCGACTTCACCGATCCCAGCGGCGGGCAGTCGCAGATGTTCGAGGCGGAGGCGCTGACCGATTGCCGCGTCGCGCTGATCGCCCGCCGGCACATCATGGAGGTGCTCGCGGGGCTGACCCCCGGACAGTTGCTCGGAGTCGTGCAAGCGATCAATTCGATGTGGACGAAGGTGGCGTACCGCTACGCGTCGTTCCTCGGGATGTCGCTCCGGCAGCGGCTGGAGATCGTGCTGGCCGATTTGGCGCGGCGCTTCGGCGTCGCGGACGCGCGCGGAATAATCCTGCCCGAAATCGCGCAGGTGGAATTGGCGGCGATGATTGGCAGTTCGCGCCCGATGGTGAGCAAACTGCTCGGCGAAATGTCCGCGCAGGGGACGCTAATCCATGCCGGCCGGCGCCATTTGCTGCTTGCCGCGCCCCATCCGCTCCATCAGGTCAATGGCGCATCCGGCGTCCATGCCGTGGCATCGCACGCGCACGCCTGAAGCGGTTGGTTCTTACCACAGAACCTCAACCTCATAGCGGGCGATTTGGCGATCCGCAGTCACGATGGGAAGCTTCTCCAACTGCGCCTGCGCCACCAGCATGCGGTCAAAAGGATCGCGATGATGGTGCGGGAGGATGCGCACATGCAGGGCATGGTTCAACAGCACGGGAAGGACTTCAAAGCCGTTGGCTTCGATTTCGCCGCGAATCATCCAACTGATTCCCATCTTTACGTCGACTTCGATTTTACCCACCACAAATCTGCCGGTGCCGGCGGGGACCGGGATTCGCCCAAGCCCGCTCTTGATGGCAATTTCCCAAGCGCTCGCGACGCTGAAGAACACCTCGTTTGAGCCGGCTGAGATTAGTTCCCGCGCGCGGGGCGAGAGGCGCGGGTGATCGGCGATCCACCAAAGAAAGGCATGCGTATCGAGCAGCACCCTCATTGCTGGAACGCGCGCTGCAGTTTTTGGGGAAGAGGCGCGTCGAAATCGTCCGCGATTCGGATCAATCCCTTTGCGCTGCCGGGTTTGCGATCGGGACGCTGGGTGGCCAACGGCGCCATCCGCGCCACCGGCCGTCCCGCATACGCGATGATTATCTCCTCGCCGCCGCGAACGCGCCGGAGCAGCTTCGAAAAATTGGTCTTCGCCTCGTGGACGTTCACGATCTTCGGCTTTACCATGACGGAATCATAACCTTAGTCCATAGGTTAGTCCACCGTGCCGGTGAATTGAGGCCGGCGGCGGGTGGACTCGCGCTTGCCCCGGATAGGAAGATGGTTACCTTAACGGAGGAGGAAACTCCCGCTTAATGGACGCGAATCGGTTCACGCAAAAGCTTCAGGAGGCGCTGGGACGCGCGCAGAATGCCGCGCTTAAGGCGCACCATCAGGCCGTCGATGCCGAACATCTTCTGGCCGCGTTTCTAGAGGATGACGACGGGCTGGCGTCCTCGATAGTAACGCTCGCGGGCGCCGATCGCGGCGCAATCCGGAAGCGGCTCGAAGCGGAGCTAAAGAAGCTGCCGGGCGTCACCGGCGGCGGCGCCGACGCCGGACAGGTCTATGCCACCCAGCGATTGGGCCGCGTGCTCGCGCGCGCCGAACAGGAAGCCGGCCAGCTCAAGGACGATTACATCTCGGTCGAGCACGTCCTGATCGCGATGCTCGACGAGCCGGGCGCGGCGGCGAAAATCCTCCGCGAAGCCGGATTGACTCACGACAAATTGATGGGGGTGCTAAGAAAGGTGCGGGGCAACCAGCGCGTCACGTCGCAAAATCCGGAAGCCACCTATCAGGCGCTCGAACGCTACGGGCGCGATCTTACCAAGCTGGCGGCGGCCGGCAAGGTCGATCCGGTAATCGGCCGCGACGAGGAAATCCGCCGCGTGATTCAGGTGCTGTCGCGGCGGACGAAAAATAACCCCGTCCTGATCGGCGAGCCGGGCGTCGGTAAGACCGCAATCGCCGAGGGGCTTGCGCAGCGAATCGTGGCGGGCGACGTGCCGGAGGGACTCAAGAACCGCCGCCTCGTCGCGCTCGACATGGGCGCGCTTATCGCGGGCGCGAAATTCCGCGGCGAATTCGAGGAGCGCTTGAAGGCGGTGCTGAAAGAAGTGCAGGAGGCCGCCGGCGAGGTCATTCTTTTTATCGACGAATTGCACACCGTCGTCGGCGCGGGCGCCGCCGAGGGTGCGATGGATGCGTCGAACCTGCTGAAACCGATGCTCGCGCGCGGCGAACTCCACTGTATCGGCGCGACCACGCTCGACGAGTATCGCAAGCATATCGAGAAGGACGCCGCGCTCGAACGGCGCTTCCAGCCGGTGAAGGTCGAGGAGCCGAGCGTCGAAGACACGATCTCGATCCTGCGCGGGCTCAAGGAGCGCTACGAAGTCCATCACGGCATCCGCATCAAGGATTCCGCGCTGGTGACGGCCGCGGTGCTGTCGAAGCGTTACATCGCCGATCGCTTCCTGCCCGACAAGGCGATCGATCTTGTGGATGAGGCGGCGGCCAAGCTGCGCACCGAGAAGGAATCGATGCCGGCCGAGATCGACGAGGTGAACCGGCGCGTGATGCAGCTCGAAATCGAGCGCGAGGCGCTGAAGCGCGAGACCGATCAGGCGTCGCGCGACCGGCTGGCGAAGCTCGAAAAGGAACTTGCCGACGCGAAAGACAAGCGCGCGGAGTTGCAGGCGCAGTGGGAATCCGAGCGCGGCGGCTTGGAGGCGCTCGCGAAGATCAAGGCCGAGATCGAGCGGACCCGCCTCGCGATCGAAAAGGCCAAGCGCGAGTACGATCTCAACCAAGTCGCGGAACTGCAATACGGCAAGCTCGCGTCGCTGGAGAAGGAGCTTGCCGCTGAGGAACAAAAGCTAATCGACCAGCACGCGGGCGGCAAAGCCGGTAACCGCCTTATCAAAGAGGAAGTGGACGAGGACGATATCGCCGAGGTCGTCGCGCGATGGACCGGGATTCCCGTATCGCGCCTGCTCGAAGGCGAGGCGCGCAAACTCGCGACGCTGGAGGAGCATCTCCATAAGCGCGTGATTGGCCAGGACGAAGCCGTCGCCGCCGTCGCCGACGCGGTGATCCGCGCGCGGGCCGGACTCAAAGACCCGAACCGCCCGATCGGCTCGTTCATTTTCCTGGGACCGACGGGAGTCGGCAAAACCGAACTGGCGCGGGCGCTGGCGGAATTTTTGTTCGACGACGAAGCTGCGATGGTCCGAATCGATATGTCCGAGTATATGGAGAAGCACACCGTCTCGCGGCTGGTGGGCGCGCCGCCCGGATACGTCGGATTCGAGGAGGGGGGGCAATTGACCGAAGCGGTCCGCCGGCGGCCCTACTCCGTAATCCTGTTCGACGAAATCGAGAAGGCGCACGCCGACGTCTTCAACGTCCTGCTGCAATTGCTCGACGACGGCCGACTCACGGATGGCCACGGGCGCACCGTGGATTTCCGCAACACGGCCGTGATCATGACCTCGAATATCGCCAGCGCGCTGATTCTGGGCTTCAAAGGGCAGGATTACGAAAAGATGAAGGCGCAATGCCTGGAAGTGCTGCACGGCAGTTTCCGGCCGGAGTTTTTGAACCGCGTCGATGAGATCGTCGTGTTCCATCCGCTCTCGCGCGAGGAGTTAGGCAAAATCGTGGACATCCAGCTCGCCCGGCTCAGCAAGCGGCTGGAGGAGCGCAAGATCGAGCTCGAGCTTTCGGACAAGGCGCGCGGTTATCTGGCCGAACACGGATACGATCCGTCGTTCGGCGCCCGGCCGCTCAAGCGGCTGATTCAGCGCGAAATCGAAACCGCGCTCGGCCGCAAATTGCTCGCGGGCGAGATTCAAGACGGCTCGATGGTGCGCGTCGATGCCGGCCCGCGCGGGCTGGAATTCTCGAGCCGTCCACTCGCCGCCGCCGTGTAATCGCGGTCCTCCCCGCCGCGGCGGCGATACGCAGCTTGCGTTCCATTCCGACTCGGGCTAGTTGTAAGGTCTGGTTATACGGGTAGTCGCTTACGATGAAGATTCCTAATATTGCGAATGGCCGCGAAGCCTCGGCGGGCACTGTTCAACCGGCGATGCGCGGGCTTCCGGCAATCGGCACGAAATGATAGTAGAGGTAGCTCGAATGAACGGCTCGACAATTAATTTCCGGACCGCGTGGACCAAGCTGGGCAAGATTTCGGCGCTGGCCGGATTCGCCGTAACCGCGCTCGCGCTCGCGGCGCCGATTGCGCTCGCGCCCGCGCCCGCGCTGGCGGCAGGCAAGGCGATTGTGGTCAAGATGCATGACGAGAAGCCGTTCTATACGCCGGGGAAGATCACGATCCATGCCGGCGACAAGGTCACCTGGGTCAATGACGGCAAGACGGTCCATTCCGTATCGACGGACTCCTCCGAAGCGGCGAACCCTCACGACGTGTCGAGTCCCAAGGGCACGAAGCCGTTCGATTCGGGCTTTCTCCCGCCGGGCGGAAGTTTCAGCTACGTTTTCACGGTGCCCGGCAGGTACCATTACTTTTGCGTTCCCCATGAAAAGGCGGGAATGACCGGCTGGGTTACAGTTAGGAGATAACGATGGCGGGTCGATTGTTCGGCGGCAGGGTTCCGCTCCGTTCCAGGGCGCTTCGCACGGTGGGCGCTCTCGTGGCGATTGCCGCCGCGATTGCGATTTCACCCGCACCGGCCCGCTGCTTCCCGTGGGACATCGATATGTTCCGCGGCCCGGCGGTGCAGCCCTATGCCGAGGCGCCGCGTGTCAGTCCCGCCGGCATCCTACCGGTGCGGGGCGGGCAGCCGCCGATGAAGCTGGAGCAGATGACGGTGCATCTGCACAATCCGCTCGCGGCCACGCCCGGTAATCTCGCCGCAGGCAAGCAGGAATTTACCACCTTTTGCGCGCCATGCCATGGCCCGAAAGCCAACGGAAAAGGTCCGGTCGCGCGATCGGGCATCCTGGATTTCCCGCCCAGCGATTTAGTGGCGGGCGCGAGCAAGGATTTGCCCGACGGCTACATCTACGGAGTCATTCGCAACGGCCTGCTTGCGATGCCCTCCTACGCCGAAGAACTGCCGATGCGCCAGCGCTGGCAGGTTGTGATGTACGTGCGCTCGCTGCAACAGGCGGCCACCGCCAAATCCACCGCCGCCCCCAAGACGGCATCCGCCGCCAAGTGATTCCCATCAACGGCGGCCCGCCGCCGATCGCTGTAACGCAACGCCGCGGACGAATGTTCCGGCGGCGTTGGTGTTTTGAACGGATGTTTTAACGGTTCGCTCAAGGCGGGATTAACCGGATGCGGGTGGAAGCGGGCCGGAATCAGCAAGTCAGGAATCTTGGCATCGACCGGTATCCCGCCCCCGGTGAGCGGGAATGCTTTCGACGCAGACAACGATCTGATAACCTTATAACGGTGTTAGCCTCCCCGCCCCGGACGCCAACGGCAACATGGCTGGTGACGGCATGAACACTTACCAGTGGGACGCGCGCAATCGTCTGGTTTCCATCTCCCGCGGCGGCACGGCGATAGCCGCATTTGCGTACGACGCGTTCGGCCGCCGCACCAGCAAGACGATTAACGGTGTGACGACGCAGTTCGTCTATGATGGGGCCAACCCGGTGCAGGAAGTTGCCCTGCCGGTACTCGGAGGTATGCCGGTTCCTACGGTGGCGGACGACCTTCTGACCGGCCTCCATGCCGACGAGTTCTTTACTCGCACCGACACGAACAACAATGCTTCTACATTCCTCGCCGACGCGCTCGGCACCACGATGGGATTGGTAACAGCGCCAAATGGCTCGATGATCACGACGAGTTACACGTACGAGCCGTTCGTGAATACGGCCTTCGACCCGAACAACCCCTACCAATTCACGGGCCGAGAGAATGACGGCACCGGCCTGTATTATTATCGGGCAAGATACTATAGCCCGGCGTTGCAAAGGTTCATCAGCCAAGATCCGTCGGATTGGCTCGGGGGCGATCCTAACCTGTACGGATACGTTCTCAATTCTCCGCCGAACCTAAGAGATCCATCGGGTAGGCAATTGGCCTTGCTAATTGTTGGCGGCGCGCTTGGTGCTGGCGAACAGGCGTACGCCGAGTATGGTGCGTACAATAGCGGCGCAATTACTGGCACTCAATATGCGGAATCAATTGCATTTGGAGCAGCCACAGGGATTCTTGCAGCCATTCCCGGCGGTGGCCTCGTGGGAGCCGCGTTTCAGGGCGGATTTGCTGACGCTGCCAACAATCTCTTTGATCAGCGGCTTAATCACCCTTGCTCGCCCCCGAATTTCCGTTCGGCAGCAGCCGGCTTTGCTTTTGGAGCGTTGGCCGGAGCCGGTACCGCAGAGGCGGGAATCCTAGGCGATAACTTTCTCTGGGGTAACGGTCCAGATGTAATCGGTCAGCCGCCTGGGGCGATTTCGCCACCACCGTCCCTTGCGATACCGGCGGGGGCAGTCGGAAGCACTATAGGAGGCGCCCTTGGTTCGTATTACGGATTATAGACGTTCCTACATGGATATGATAATTGGTAGAATCGCGTATTTGTTGGAGAAATGGCTGATTGTTCCATTTTGTATTGTCGCCGGAGTCATCAATTGCTACCGGGCGTTTCTAAAGCGCAACGATATTACTTCATTCCGTATTCGAGATATTTTCGAGAATCGCCGCTTTTCCGCAAAGACGAAGCAGCAATTAGCGATCGAAGGGGTGTTGTTGATTGTCCTAGGTATAAGTGGCATCATACTATTCTCGCGTATGCATCCTCAATTTCCACATTACCAACCGGGAGGAGTCACTTCCAGCCCTAACGCGTTACGGCAGCATTAGCCATGATTCGGAAGGGCACGTTCATCTTCATCCCACTACCTTATAGGTATGTTGACTGATGAGTTAGTACCGGCCACGGTCGGGGCTCTTGATCCCACGGAGGGCGTACTCACATTCGCTGAGACCGGAGGCGTGGCTGGATTTGCCGGCGATGTAGCAGGCCAACTCATCCCACAACGCGGTCGTCCTTGCAAGTCTCTGAACCTGGGCGAAGCGCTGGGTGCCGGACTCGGCGGCGCCGCAGGAGGGGTTATCGGGGGCCTCACCGCAGGAGCCTTTGCAGGTTTGGGCGCGTCAGAGGCAGTGCAAGCTTTGGCCGGGGCAGGTTTTGGCGCGGCTCCATCGACCTTAGGCGGTCCAATCGGCGCGCCACTTGGACCTGTCATTCAATTACCTTAGCAGGGTGCGGAAAAATGGCTGAATAGCAAGAACTTGGCTTCCTTTTGGAGCGTTAGGATGGATTGTTCGAGGGTTGGTTTGCGGTTCAGTTGCGCGATCGGGTCAGCGTTGGCGGCGGCGG
>JBOHWK010000141.1:0-18223 GCA_050736715.1 Binataceae bacterium (SeqCode)
GCCTTACCACCCCCACCGGACATCTTTAAATGTTTATGCCCCGGACATCTCCAATGTTTATGACACGGTCCCGCTCGACTGCTTGTTAAATTTGGCCGCTCTCGGCTAAAATTCGCGGCGGCCCGCAAATTCGCTGGGGCGCGGGCCGTTCGGGAGGCTCCCGATACCGGCAGGGATTGGAGACTGGCTTGGGCGAGAACAACAAGGTGGTGGTTATCGGCGCCAACGGCACGATGGGATCGGGCGCGGCGTGCGTCTTCGCGGGGGCGGGTTACGCGGTCACGATGCTCGCGCGGTCGCGCGAGAAGGCGGCGGAAGGACTCAAGGACGCGCAGAGCGACGCGCGCGCGGAGGCGATCGCGGGACAAATCACGCTCGGCGCGTATGACGCCGACTTGAAGCGCGCGGTAGGCGAAGCGGCGATCGTCTTCGAATCGCTGGCCGAGGACGCCGCGCTGAAGAAACAATTCTTCGAGCAAATCGACCAGTGCCGCCGGCCTGAATCGATCGTCGCCACGGGCTCGTCGGGACTCTCGATCGCCGGGATGGCGGCCGGGCGCAGCGATTCGTTCCGCCGCAACTTCCTCGGCATTCACCTGTTCAATCCGCCGCACGTAATCGTCGGCACCGAGGTGATTCCGGGACCGGACACCGATCCCGCGGTTGTCAAACTGGTAGTGGCGATGCTCACGAAGCGGCTCGGCCGCAAACTAATCGTCACCAAAGACCGGCCGGCCTTCGCCGGTAACCGGATCGGCTTCAAGGTGCTGAACGAGATCGCGCAACTCGCCGAGGAGCATGGCGTTGCCTACCTCGATTACGTGATCGGGCCGCACACCGGCCGCGCGATGCCGCCGCTGGCGACGATCGACCTCGTTGGCTGGGACGTACACAAGGCGATCGTCGATAACGTGTACGCCAACTGCCAGGAAGACGAAGCGCGCAAGTGCTTCAAGATGCCGCCGTGGATGGACAAGGCGCTGCACGAAGGATGCCTGGGTGACAAGACTCCCGAACGCGGCGGATTCTACCGGCGCGCGGGCAAGGAAGTCTTCGTGCTCGATCCCAAGACGGGAGGCCATCAGCCGTACGCCAAGCCCGCGCCGATCGAGTTCGTGGAGAAGATGAAGGGTCTGAACCATGTCGGGCGCTACGCCGAGGCGCTCGCGGCGATGGCCGAAGCTCCCGGCGCGGCGGGCGAGCTTTGCCGCCGAATCGTGCTGGGCTACGTCAGCTACGGACTGAATCGAGTGGGAGAAGTCGCGGCCAGCGCGGCGGACGTCGATACGATCATGGCGTACGGATTCAATTGGGCGCCGCCGACAGCGATCGTGGATTTGCTCGGGGCGAAGAACACGATTGCGATGATGAACAAGCTCAAGCTGCCGGTTCCGTCCGTAGTCGAGGCGGCGGCGGCGAAGGGCGCGCGAATGTTCGCGGGCGGCGTGCTCGAATACGGCCGCGCATTTGTCGGATAGGGCAAAATTGGATATCGTGCTTAAATTAGGTAAGGTACGCAGAGCCTACGGGCGGTAAGGAGCACGCGATGACAAAGCCAGCACCGGTTTATGTATTGGGCGGAGCGCAGACCGATTTCGCGCGCAATTGGTCCAAAGAGGGCAAACATTTCGTGGCGATGATGCGCGAGGCGACACTCGGCGCGCTCGAAGCGGTGAAGATCGAGCCGCGCGAGATCGAGACCGCCCATGTCGGCAACTTCGCCGCCGAGCTATATGCCAAGCAGGGCCATATCGGCGCGTTCTTCGTCGAGATCGATCCGGCGTTCTCCGGGATGCCGACCAGCCGGCATGAGGCCGCGTGCGCATCGGGGTCGATCGCGCTGATCGCGGCGTCGGCTGAAATCGAGGCGGGCCGCTACGATCTTGCGGCGGTGGTTGGCGTCGAACAGATGAAGACCGTCGATTCCACCACCGGCGGCGATTATCTCGGCACGGCCGCATGGTACGAGCGCGAGGCCAAGGGAATCGAGTTTCCGTTCCCGAAGCTCTTCGGCCGGCTGGGCGACGAATACGACAAGCGCTTCGGCCTGAAGGACGAGCATTTGGCGCACATCGCCGCCGTCAATTATTCCAACGCCAAGCGCAATCCGCAGGCGCAGACCCGCAACTGGTTCATGAGTGAGAGCCATGCGCTGCGCGTGAGCAAGTACAACTCGGTGATTGGCGGGCGCATCAAGGTCAGCGATTGTTCGCAGGTGACCGACGGCGCGGCGACGGTATTTCTCGCGTCCGAAAAATTCGCCACCGCGTGGGCCAAGCGCAACGGACAAAAGCTCGACGATATTCCCCGCATCCTCGGCTGGGGCCATCATACCGCCCCGCTCGAATTCGGCGCCAAGGTGGCGGAGAGCAAGGACAATCCTTACGTATTGCCGCACACGCGCCAGGCGATTGTGGACGCCTTCAAGCGCGCCGGAATTTCCGGGCCGGAGCGCCTCTCCGGCATCGAGACCCACGACTGCTTCACGACTTCCGAGTACATGGCAATCGACCATTTCGGGATCACCAAGCCGGGCGAATCGTGGAAGGCAATCGAGGAAGGCGCGATCGAACTGGGCGGCAAGCTGCCGATCAATCCGAGCGGCGGCCTGATCGGCGCGGGACATCCGGTCGGCGCGACGGGCGTGCGCCAGATGCTCGACTGCCATCGCCAAGTGACGCATGCGGCCGGCGATTATCAGGTTGACGATGCGAAGACCTTCGCGATGCTCAACATCGGCGGCAGCGGCACCACCAGTTGCGTGTTCGTCGTCGGCAAGTAGGTAGCCGGACCGGTTCCGCCGGGGGAATTCTCCTCTGGGGCTAGAAAAAACGCAGCAGCGCGGCGCCGTAAACGGACAGCAGCAGAATCACGAGGACCAGCAGGCTCAGCGCCGCATGAATGAAGTTGTATTCCGCCTGCGTGGTAAGGCCGGGATTGTCTTCTAGGAACTGAATCCGGCGGTGAAAACGGACATGGTAAAACAGCAAAACCGCCACCGCGAGCAGCTTCGCAATGAGCCACGGCTGCCGGATCGTGATGGGATGGAGCAGGATCAGCAGCACGCCGGACGCGATCGTAACCGCGGCGCCGATGTTGGTGTTAATCTCGAATAGCTTTCGCGCCGCGCCCAGAAACCGCTCCCGCGGCAAGCCGACCTCTTCCGGCACGCGCGACAGGAGCGTCGTGATCATGAGCAGCCCGCCCATCCAGTAGATCGCTCCGAACAGATGAATTACCAGGATTAAGCCGAACATCGTTGCGCCCCCACGCGTTAAGCGCCCCCGCTTCCTGCCGTGGCCGCGATCGCGAGCGCCAGCAGCGCCACCGCCGCGCCGCCCAAATAAGGCGCGGCCGGTCCGAACCTCTCGTATATCAGTCCGCCCGCGAGCGGTCCGCAAATCCGCGCCAGCGACAGCGCCGATTGATTGACGCCCAGCACCTCGCCCTGCAGATGGCGCTCGGTGCTGCGCGAAATCAGGCTCGCGATCGACGGGCTGGTCAGGCCGTACCCCAGCGACAATGCCGCCAGCATCGCGAGCAGCGCGCCGTGCGAAGCGATAGTGCCGATCGGAGCGAAGCCGGCCGCCATCGCAATCAGCCCCGCCACGATGAGTCGCGCCTCGCCGATGCGCCCCACGAATTTGCGCAACAGGTAGCCCTGGGTAATCGCCTGAACCAAGCCCGCGAACGCGAGCAGCATCCCGACTCCGAACGCGCCGTAGCCATAGACGGCGGGAATCGTCAGCGCGAAGGTCGCCTCCAACGCGGCCAGCGCAAACGCCGCCAGGAAGGCAATCGCGAACAGGCGCGCCATCCGGTGGCGCGCCAGCGCGCGCGGCAGTCCAATCAACGGCGCGATGAAATGGCGGACATCCACCGGCGCCGAACGATCGGGGCGATGGGACTCCGGCAGCCGAAGCGCGGCGAAGATAAAATTCGCGAATGTCAGCGCCGCCGCGAAGAAGACGGGAATGCGCAAGCCGCCCTGCCCCATCACTCCGCCCAGCGCCGGCCCGATCACGAATCCCAGCCCGAACGCCGCCCCAATCATTCCCATTCCGTGCGCGCGGTTTTTCTCATCGGTGGTGTCGGCGACGTAGGCCTGCGCGGTCGAAATCGTGCCCGCGCACATTCCATGCACGGCGCGGGAGAGCAGCAGCCAGAAAAACGATGCGGCAAATCCGTAGATAACGTATCCCGCGGACGAGCCTAACAGCCCCAGCATGATGATTGGCTTGCGGCCGATGCGGTCGGAAATCCGCCCCAGGATTGGAGCGCACAGGAACTGCGCCAGCGAGTAAACCGCGAGGATCGCGCCCACCCCGAACGCGCCGACCTTCATTTGCTTGGCGAACATCGGCAGAAACGGAATCACGATCCCGAATCCGAGCAGATCGATAAAGACGGTCAGGAACAGAATCGTGCGCGCCGCGCCGCCCGATTCGGCGCGCTCCCGCCCTTGCGTTGCTGGTTCGATGCTTGGCATTGGTTGACTTGGGCCGCGGACTGAACAAACCTTACGCCAGCCGCACAGTCAAGCTGCCTGATCGCGGCGGAAACGGTGATTTCAATGGCAACCTCATCGCGGGAAGAACTCAAACGCAAAACCGTATGCGCGGAAGATGCCGCCGCTCAGGTCAAATCGGACGACTGGGTGGAGTACGGCTTCGGACTCGGCCAGCCCGATCGGTTCGATCTGGCGCTTGCCGCGCGCGTGCCGAAACTTGAGCGGGTCAAGCTGCGCGCGTGCCTTGCGATGCGCCCGCGGGCGGCGGCGGAAGCCGATCCCGAAGGGCGCCATCTCGCCTATTACTCGTGGTACTTCTCGGCGCTCGAACGGAAAATGTACGACCGCGGGATGGTCCGCCATATCCCGATGAATTTCGGCGAGGCGCCCGGCTGCTACCGCAATTTTATCGAGGTCGATGTCGCCTGCCTCAAGACCGCCCCGATGGACGAACACGGCTTTTTCAACTTCGGGCCGTCGGTGACTTATCACAAGGCAATCACCGAGCGGGCGAAGACGGTGATCGTGGAGACCGACGCGAGCGTGCCGCACGTATTCGGGCTGGAAACCGCGGTGCATATCGGCGAGGTCGATTTCGTAATCGACGGCGGCGCGAATCCGCTGCCGGAGCTTAAGAATCCTCCCGCCTGCCCGGCGGATCGCAAGGTCGCCGAACTGATCGCGCCGGAAATCGCCAACGGCGCGTGCCTCCAGATTGGCATCGGCGCGATGCCAAATGCGGTGTGCGAACTGCTCGCGCATTCGCCGATCGGGGACTTGGGCATCCATACCGAGATGCTGGTCGATTCGCTCGTCTCGCTGTACGAGGCCGGGAAAGTAACCGGCGCGCACAAGGCGTTCAACCGCTACCAGATGACCTACACCTTCGCGGCGGGGTCGAAACGGCTCTACGATTTCCTCGACCGCAATCCGGCCTGCTTCGCGGCGGCGGTCGATTACACCAACCAGCCCGATCGCATCATGCTCAACGACCGCGCGGTGTCGATCAACAACGCGGCGCAAATCGACTTGACCGGCCAGGTCTGTTCGGAATCCGCGGGACTTAGGCATCTAAGCGGCACGGGCGGCCAATTGCAATTTGTACGCGGCGCAGTCGCCTCGCACGGAGGCAAATCGTTTCTCTGCCTCGGTTCAACCTACGAACGGCACGGCGCGCACAAGAGCCGGATCGTGGCGCGAATCGACGACTCGAACATCGTCACCACGCCGCGCACCGATGTGATGTACGTGGTGACCGAATACGGGCTGGTTAATTTGAAGGGTAAATCGGTGCCCGATCGGGCCCGCGCGCTAATCTCGATCGCGCATCCCGATTTCCGCGAAGAGCTGGAACGCCGCGCGCGGGAGTACCGTTTGATCCCCAAGACGTTTTTCTGAACTTCGGATACACTGGGCGGTTGCCGGAGCACCGAAACTATCGGTCCACGGCCGGGGAGGAACTCATGACGCCAACGATGCCAAAGCATCTCACTGGAATTTTTTTGATCTTCGCGATCGCCGCCGCCGGATGCGCGGGAGCCAAGGTCACAAAATCGACCCAAAACGCTCCGCTCAGCGCCACCAGGCCGGATCGAATTGTGGTTTACCCGTTTGCCGTCGATTCGAATGACGTGACGCTTAATCAAGGCTTTTTCGCGAGCCGATACCGCAAGTGGTCCGGCGAGAACGTAACTGCCGAGCAGGACAAGATCGCGCACGACACCGCGGAGAATGTCTGCGTCAAAGTGGCGGCCACTCTCGCCCAAAAGGGCTACCCGGCGGTCTGCCAAAATCGCGGCGTTCCCGTCACCGGAGACAATGTCCTGGTAATGGACGGCGAGTTCACCGGCGTAAGCGAGGGCAACCGCGCGCGCCGGATGATAATCGGGCTGGGTGCGGGCGCCTCCGTGCTCAATGCGAACGTCCAAGTATATCAGCGAGCGGGAGCGGCCGCGCGCCAAATCATGCAGTTCACCACTCATGCCGACAGCGGCAAGATGCCGGGGGCGGGAATCATGGGGCCGGCCGGAGCGGCGGCCGGCGGCGCCGCCGCGATCGCGTCGGTGGGAGTTAACGTCGCCGCGGCGGGCGTCAAGACCCACACTTCATCGACCGGTTTTTTGGCGGATAAAACCGCAACGCAGATCGTCGATATCGTGACTCAGTACTACACGCAGCACGGGTGGGCGTCCTGACTCCGATTCGGAAAAATCGCGATCGAATTCGGCCGCTTGCCGCCTCGCGCGGGCGGCGATCGCAGCTCGCGCGCTTAATGGACCGCGGCCCGCAACTCTACTGAGGGGTTCCACAATGGCAACGCTAGTCGAATCGCCCGCCGCCACCGGAGCGCCCGGCATCCCGCCCCGATGGACGCGCAGCGCCAAGGACACCGTCGTAACCGCGTATTCGTCGTCGAGCCGGGTCTGGCTCACCACGTCGGCGGGAGTGCTGAACGAAATCTATTTCCCCACGATCGATCGTCCGCAGGTGCGCGATCTGCAATTTCTGATCACCGACGGCGAGACGTTTTTTCACGAAGAGCGCCGCAACCTTAATTCCACCACCGAGTACCTGTCCGATCACGGCCTCGGCGTGCGCATCGTCAGCCATTCGCCCGACGGCCGGTACACGCTGATTAAGGACGTCATCACCGATCCGCATCAGCCCGCCGTGCTGATGAACGTCAAGCTCGAAGGCGACCCCGCGCTGCTGGAACGGCTGCACCTGTACGTATTGCTGTCGCCGCATCTGAACGTGGGCGGATGGGGCAACAGCGGCAATCTCGCGCGCATCGTCGGCCATGAGTTCCTGACCGCGCACAAGGGCGAAATCTGGCTGGCACTGGGCGCGACCGCGCCGTTCGTGCGCAGTTCGTGCGGCTACGTCGGCACGACCGACGGATGGAGCGATCTCTCCGAGAACTTCCGCCTCGATTACAACTTCGCCGCGGCCATCGACGGCAATATCGCGCTCACGGGCGAAATCGATCTGCGCAAGGGCTATACGTTCACGCTTGGACTGGCGTTCGGCCGCTATCTCAATCGCGCCGTCACCACCCTCTTTCAATCGCTGAGCGATCCGTTTTCGGAGCGGCGCGCGCGCTTCGTCGAGCAATGGGAGCGCGCGTGCGCCCACGTCGTGCCGCTGGAGAAATGGGCGGGTGACGGCGGCAAGCTCTACCGCCGATCGGTCCAGCTGCTGCTCGCGCATGAGGATAAGACCTATTTCGGCGCCCTGATCGCCTCGCTCAGCATCCCGTGGGGCGAAGCGAAAGGCGACGAGGATCTGGGCGGCTACCATCTCGTCTGGACCCGCGACATGGTCAACAGCGTCACCGGATTGCTCGCCGCCGGCGACAACCATACGGCCCTGCGCGCACTCATCTATTTGGCCTGCGCACAGCGGCCCGACGGCGGCTTTCCGCAGAATTTCTGGATCGACGGGCAGCCCTACTGGAGCGGAATCCAGCTCGACGAAGTGGCGTTCCCAATCATGCTCGCCTGGCGGCTCGACCGGCACCACGCGCTTAGCGATTTCGATCCCTATCCGATGGTTCGGCTGGCGGCGCGCTTCCTTATCGAACACGGTCCCGCCACTCCCCAGGAGCGCTGGGAAGAGAACAGCGGCTATTCGCCTTCGACGCTCGCGAGCAACATCGCGGCGCTGATTTGCGCCTCGACGATGGCGCACGATCGCGGCGACGCCGCGACCGCGCAATTTCTGGCCGAATACGCCGATTTCCTCGAATCGCACGTCGAAGCGTGGACGGTGACCGGGGCCGGCTTTCTGGTTCCCGGCATCAAGCGCCATTACGTCCGCATCAATCCCGTCGATGCCAACGATCCGAATCCCGACGAATCGCTCGCCGGCAAGCGGGTCGTAATCGCCAATCGCGCGCCCGGCGCCCAATACGAATTTCCCGCCGCGGAAATCGTCGATGGCGGCTTCCTCGAACTAGCCCGCTACGGCATCCGCAAACCGGGAGATTCGCTGATTGAGGATTCGCTGAAAGTAATCGACGCCGTGTTGAAGTTCGATTTTCCCGGCGGTCCATGCTGGCGGCGCTACACCCATGACGGCTACGGCCAGCAAGACGACGGCGGTCCATTCACCCATTTCGGGCGCGGGCGTCCGTGGCCGCTGCTGGCGGGCGAGCGCGGCCATTACGAACTCGCCGCAGGGCGCGATCCGAGCCGGCATATCCGCGCGATGGAAAGTTTCGCCAACCCCACCCGTCTGTTGCCGGAACAAATCTGGGACCAGGCCGGCATCCCCGATGCTCTGCTCTTCTTTGGCCAGCAGACCGGAAGCGCAACGCCGCTGATGTGGGCGCATGCGGAATACATCAAGTTGCTCCGGTCCGCGGCTGACGACCGGCTTTTCGACCTGATTCCCGAAGTCGCGGACCGCTATCAAGGCCGCAAACGGCGCGCCGCGCCGCTCGAAGTATGGAAGTTCAACCGGCAGGTGCGCGCGGTCACGCCGGGCGCGCGGCTGCGAATCCAGGCGGCCGCGCCGTTCATGCTCCATTGGACGGACGACGAATGGGCGCATCCGCACGACACGGAATCGACGCCGACGCCGGTCGGACTCGACTACGCGGACATCGCGGTTGCGAAGGACGCCGCCGCGCCGATCCGCTTCACGGTCCGATGGCGGAACACGGGGGCCTGGGAAGGCCGCGACTTCACGGTGGCGATCCGGCGGTAGGGATGGAAGCCTCCGCATCCATCCTCGCGGCCCGGATTGAGCAACGCATTTTCCTGCTCCGCGGTCAAAAGGTCATGCTTAGCCCCGATTTGGCGCAATTGTACCAAGTAGAGCCGCGCATTCTGATTCAGGCGGTCAAGCGAAACATCGACCGTTTTCCCGCCGATTTCATGTTCCAATTGAACCGCAGGGAATTTCTGAACTTGAAATCACAGATTGTGATTTCAAGCTGGGGAGGCCTCCGGCGCGCAGTTCCCTACGCCTTCACCGAGCAAGGAGTTGCGATGCTTTCGAGCGTCCTTCACAGCAAGCGCGCGGTTCACGTAAACATAGAGATCATGCGAGCTTTTGTCCGGCTCCGTCAGCTACTTGCCTCTCACGCTGACTTGGCCCATAAGCTCGACGCCCTTGAGAAAAAATATGACTCTCAGTTCAGAGTCGTGTTCGACGCAATCCGGGAGCTTATGACCCCTCGTGAGCCGAAGCGGCGCCAAATTGGATTCCGGATCGATTGAGACCGCGGGCCGGCGGTTAACGAATCCCGTTGCCCCAGCGCGCCCTTGCCCCGTCATCTCAATTTGAGATAAGCTGGGTTGGTGCGCGTAATTTCGCGGAAGGCGCTGCGGGAGTTTGCGAACCGGCACGCCGGCGCCGCGACGCCGCTGCGAGCATGGCTTAAACTCGTGCGGCAAGGGCGATATGGAAACCTTGCGGAATTAAAGGCAACCTTCGCGAGCGTGAATATGGTTACCGCGAAGGGCCGCGGCTTTTATGTCTTCAACATTGGCGGCAACAAGTACCGGCTGATCGCCGCGATCCACTTCAACACCCAGCGGCTCTTCGTGCGCCATATTTTGACCCATTTGGAATACAACAGGGAGCGATGGAAGAAATGAGGACCCGTACCGTAGCCGCCGCGATGAGAAATCCTGAATTGTTGGAGCCTTTCCTCGCGATCCGTACCGATCGGGAATATGACGCGGTCGTGAAACGCCTCGATGCCCTGGTGGACGAAATCGGCGACCATCCCAAGGATCCGCGTTACCGGCTCATTGAAACCCTGAGCGTTCTTGTCGAAGCGTATGACCGGGAACATCACAACCTGCCTGAAGCATCAGGGGTCGAAGTGCTGCGCTTCCTGATGCGGGAGCACGGTTTGACTCAGAAAGACCTGCCCGAAATCGGCAGCCAAGGGGTTGTCTCCGAAGTCCTGACCGGCCGCCGCCGTCTCAACCTCCGGCAAATCCAGGCGCTGGCCGCCCGCTTCGGCGCCGAGCCGGGAGCGTTTATCGACTCGGCCAGCACCGTGTATTCCGGCCGCCACCGAAGGACTGCGATTTCACGGATATAGCCGTCGTTCCCTATTCCAGCCGCGTAATCGTGAATTGTTCCGCGAGCGACGCCAGCAACGCCTCGGCTTCGGGGCGGGCCTCGGACGAAAAGTAAATCCGTATGCGATGCCGCTGTGGGTCTTCGGTGCGCAGCGTCGCAAGATTGTCGTAGGACTCGACGATCGACTTGAACAGCACGATCTCCGCGGGCGGAATCGCGATCAGAATGCTGTCGATAGAGGGCGCTGTGCCTGATTTCACCTGACCGCTCCCGGTTTACTGTGCCCTGCGCACCGCCTAGATTCTACCCGATGGCGATTCCGCGCGTCTTCTTCGTGACCGGCAAGGGCGGCACCGGCAAAAGCACGGTGGCCGCCGCGCTCGCCGTGGCGCTCGCCCGCATCCGCCCGGTCACGCTCGCCGATCTCGACCGGCGGCTGTCGGCGGCGGCGATGCTCGGCGCGGCGCCCACGGATTCGGCCCCGGTGAAGGTAAATGAATCGCTTGAGGTGATCGCGCTCAGCCCTCGCGCCGAAGTCGAGGCGTTCATCGAGCGGATCGTCCCGGTCCGCGCCATCTCGCGCCGGATGCTCCGCAGCCGCACCTTTGGTTATGTAACCGCCGCGCTGCCGGGACTGGAGGCGTTCCTGCTGCTGGAACGGCTCCGAATAATGGCCGGGGATGCGGCCTTGAAGGACCGCTACGTCGTAATCGACGCCCCCGCGTCGGGCACCGCGATCGAACTCCTGTCGGTCGCCACCGGCGTCAAGGGAATCGCTCCGGTTGGCGCACTCAACCGGATTGCCCATCAGGTGGATGCGTTCCTTGCCGATCCGACCCGCTTCGGCGCGATCGTCACCGTGGCGCCGGAGGAACTGGCGATCCTCGAGGCGGCCGAGACGGTGCTGGCGCTCCGCGAACGGATCAAGACGGCCACCGTCGCCGCCGTAATGAACCGCGCACCGGCCGCCCTATTCGAGGCGCACGAAATCGAGTCGATTGGCGCACTGCGCGCCCATGCCGCGCTCGCGAATCAACGCCGCACCGCCCAGGAGAACGCCGCCCGCGGGGCGGAACGGCTCAAGGCGGCGGGACTCAAGACGATCGTGCTGCCAATGATGTTCACCGAGACGATTGGCCCGCGCGAACTCGACGCGCTGGCCGACGCGCTCGAAGCGGAGCTGCCCGCCCCATGAAAGCCGATCCAATTGGCCTCAAATCGCGCCGGATGGTCATCTGTCTCGGCCCCGGCGGAGTCGGCAAGACGACGATCGCCGCCGCAATCGCGGTGCGCGCCGCCACGCTGGGACGGGCCGTCGATGTGATGACGGTCGATCCGGCGCCGCGCCTCCTCGACGCGCTGGGCTTGGGCGCCGATTCCTTCGAGCCGCGCGAGGTGCCGCTCGGCGCCGTGCTCCATTCCCGCTCCCGCGGCGCGAATCGCGCGCGGTTGCGCGCGCTCAAGCTCGATCCCAAGCGCACCTTCGATTCGATCGTCGCGCGCCATGCGCCGTCGGAGGCCGCCCGCGAGGCGATTCTCGCCAACCGCATCTACCGCAATCTGTCAGGCGCGCTGGCGGGCGTAGCGGATTACATGGCGATGGAAAAGCTCTTGGAACTCTCCGCCGATCCCGCCACCGATCTGGTCGTACTCGACACTCCGCCGGCCGCCGAAGCGCTGGATTTCCTCGACGCGCCGCGCCGCCTGCTCGATTTGCTCAACTCGCGCGCAATTTCGATGCTCGACGCGCCGGGCGGCTATTTCGGTTCGCGGTTCCGCGTCGTCGATATGGCCGCGCGCGCAATCCTGAGCGCCTTCGACCGCTTCGCGAACCTCCATCTGCTGGCCGACGTGCAGGCGTTCGTAACCAGCTTCCAGGGAATGTACGCGGGATTCGCCGATCGCGCCGAGCGCACGCAACAATTGCTCCGCGCGGAGGACACTGCAATCGTCGTAGTGACCACTGCCGAGCCGGGCCGAATCGCACAGGCGCGGGAATTCGTCGATGCGCTCGGGGCGGCGGGGATGAAAGTCTCGGCGCTCGTCGTAAATCGCGTGATGAGCGAGATTCCCAGCGCGGCGGAACTTGCGGCGGCGAAAATCCCCGCCGCGCTCCGGCACAAATTGAAGCGCAATCTGGCCGATTATGCCGCGTTGAAAACCCGCGAGGACCTCTCGCTCAAAACGATGCGCGGCGCGCTCCCCCCCGGCGCGCGAATTTTCGCCGCGCCCGAACTCGGCCGCGAACCGCGCACGATTGCCGACCTCGCCGCGATCGGCAGGAGCCTACGCCCCGCCTGATCCGGCGCCGCGAGGGGAATGCCGGACGGGAGCTTTGCGCTTGGCCGGCTCCTTTTTACTGTCCAACACACGATCCAGCTTGATGCTCAGGTTGAGCAATTGGGAGCTTAGATGGTCAAGCCGGCCCTTCAAGTCGCGAACGTCGCGCTTGGACGGCACGTTCACGAAATCGAGCACCTGTTCGATGTTGCGGTCGAAGGCATGCTTGTTGGCCATGAAGCGTTCGGTGGCGCGCGCCAGGCTCGTGCGCGTCCGCTCGTTCGCCATCAATTCGTTGAACAGGCCGGCCAGCCCATCCTCGCTCATGTGCCGGAGCTTGCCCATTAGGTTGTCGTCGTCACGCCGTGCCATGGCATTTAAGTAATACAGGAACGCGCCTTTCGCAATCCGAATCGAGGTGCCGTTGCGCGGCCCAATTGCCCCCGCTTTCGGTTGCCACCGAGCGGTGAAAGGGGTTCCCTCCCGCCGGCGGTGCGGGTATGGTGTTAGCGGAGAAATTACATCCTGACTTGCGACGGAGGGGATAATGCGGACAACAATTGCGTTTGCCGGACGAAGAAATTTGCAAAAAGGAACGTCTTGGATGTCGAGCGTGGCGGTCGCCGCGGCTCTCGTCCTTGCTTTTGCGGGCGTGTCGCGGGCGGCGACGTGCGCAATGGTGGGGCCTAATAGCGCGCAATTCATCGTCGCATCGACGCTGACCAACAATCAGGCGTCGCCGACGCCCGCCAATTTTACCCAGATGGTGACGCGGGACCCGGCGATTTCTTCTTCCCTTTACGCGCCGAATCTCGACAACGCCAACTGGCAGGACGGTGCCGGGAACCTCCTCAATTCGTGGCTGGAAAGCGGCGAGAGCAACACTTCCAACAAGACGATTTACTGGGTCAATCTTGGCGCCAACGTGGTCCCCGCCAACGGGACGCTCACGATTTACCAGTGCATCTACGCGACCAGCGTGAGTGCAGTCGACGGGACCGACACCGGGGCGGAGCCAAATTACACCGGCACTTACGGACAATACGACAACGGCGCCACGGTCTTCCCGTTCTATGACAATTTTGCCGGCACGACGCTCAACGCAGGTCTTTGGAACGCCGAAGGCAATTACACCGTTAACAACGGTCTTTCGATTTCCGACGTGGTTTCGGGGGCAGGCTGCGGCGAGAACGACATCTATTCGTCGTCGGCCACATTCAGCGCGCCCGCGATCGGCGAGGCCTACGGCAATCTCAATACACCGCTCAGCTCCGGCCAGACCGGTTGCATCATGGGCGGCGTCGGGTTTTCGAACGGAAAACTTGGCTCGAATCCGGCGATGACGAACGGATGGGCGCAGTACATCGTCAACACTTATGGGCTGACGGTCTATGACGGTGGAGTTGCTTGGTACTCTCTCTCCGACCCGCCTTCGTCCACTGAAAACTCTATCTTCGGCCTAGGCTACATCGCAAATACTTTAACCGCTGCCTACATAAACTACCAGCAATCAATATACACATCATCGCTTCCCACCGGCACCGGACCGTTAAACTTCGTGATTGGCTTTCAGGACAACAACTTCGTGGCCAACAACCACTACGTCTGGGCGCGGGTCCGCGATTATCCGCCCGGGGGCGCGATGCCGTCGAGTGTGCCGAGCACCGCGAAGGTCTTCACCGGAAATTACAACCAGACCGTTACGGTCTTCGCGCCGAACAGCAACGGCGACGCGGCGCCCAGCGCGGTGGTCGGAACGGCCGATACCCCCCACTACCTCAACTACCCGTTCGGATTGGCGTACAACACGAACGGGGACTTGTACGTGATTAATTATGGCGGCGCGAGCATCGGCATCTATCCGCCGCCGCAATACGGAGCCACGGGCGACCCAGCCCCGCTCTACATGATTGGCGGCCCGAAAACCGGTCTTACCGGGGCATTGGGAATCGCGGTGAACAATTCCAACGGCGATGTCTATGTCGCGAACAGCGCCGGGGGTCCAAACTTCGCCGGCAGCATCACCGTCTATTCCGCCGGCGCCACCGGCAACGCCTCGCCGAGTCAGACGATTGTGGGATACCCGGCCAACACGGCTTGCCTCTCGCAATCGGTGCCGTTCAATTGTTGCACCGGAGCGGGAACGGGGACCTGCACCAACGGCCTCTATTCTCCCCAAGGGGTGGCCGTCGATCCCAACACGGGGAACATCTACGTGGCGAACCTCGGAGGTCCGATTGGCACTAACGGAATGGGCAGCATCACCGAATATGCCGCAAACGCGACCGGTCCCGCCACGCCGATAGCGGAAATCGTAGGCCCGTCAACGGGACTCAGCCAGCCATCGGGAATCGCAATCGACGCGAACAGCAACGTCTATGTGGCCAACAACGATGGCGGCCCAAGCGCCAGCGGAGCGGTCACGATTTACACTCCGGCCGGCATCGCGGGGACGGCGCCCAGTACCGAACCGGACGGCGGCATGGGACGCAACGTCGCCCCCGATGCGATGATCGCGGGCCCCGCGAGCGGTACGAATTACACGCTGCTGAACGAGGTCGAAGGCATCGCGGTCGATGCGAACGGCGTGATCTACGTGTCGAACTTCGGAAAGACCGGCAGCGTGACAATTTATTCGCCGCTGGCATCGCTTATCACCGATCCGAACTACCCCAACGTGATGCCCGTGGCGGAAATCACCGGCCCCGATACCGGCTTGGTTGCGCCGCGCGGAATCGCGGTCGATCCGCCGCCGGCACAGACGCGCCGCGCGCGCCGCCGCCATCGGCATCGCCGCGGACGGTAAACTGCGGCGGTTTAGCGGCAGCCACGAATGACGCCGCTCGCCACGATCTTGAGCATCGCGTCCGGGTTGGCATTGACCTGCTACCACGGGCCGCCCGCGACGGTTATCGGAACCGCTCTGATGATCGACGCCGCGCTGGCGCCGCTGACCGCCGTGATTGCGGCGCGGCGCGGACGCTCGGTTATTCCTTGGACAATTGCGGGGCTGATCCTTGGCGCGTGGGCGCTCGGCGCAATCATGATCATGCGGCCGGTTCGTTCCAATCCGCCAAATCCGAAGCCGCCCGGCTATCCGCCTACTTCCGATGCTGCTTAAGAAATTCGACCGTCGGCGCGAAGACCATCTTCTCCGACTTGGTTCCGGCAATCACGTCCAGATGGCCGCATCCGTCGATTTTGAAAAACTCCCGGTCCTTTGCGGCCGCGCCCGTCGCTGTGGATGCCGCCTCGGCGTCGGAGGCCCAATGCGGACTGATGTTGGTGCTCGCGAAGGCGATCACCGGAATCTTGGTCTTTTTAAGCGCGGCGAGCCGGGGAATCGGAAATGGAATCTCGTGGTTCTGAATCGCGGGCCAGTAGCGATCGTATTTAATCAATAACCGCGCCAGCACGCCGATTTTGGAGCATCCGCCCTGCGGATTCGCGAGGCCGCCGTGGCCGCCGAACATCCCGCCGGCGCCGTACAGCACGTGCGCGAGGTTGTCGCCGGCGGTCTTGAATTTGGGGATCGGCGCCGGCTGATTCGGATTTTCGATTACCATTTGCATCAGCTTCTTGCGCTTGGCGTAAGTCAGATGCGCGCCGCCGATGTCGTCCGCATAATGGCCGGGCGGATTCGGCCACGGCGCAAGCGGGCCGACCGCGATAAATCCATCCAGTATGACCAGCCCCTCGACGCGATCGGGATGCGTCGCGGCGTATAAATACGCAAACTCGCCGCCGCGGCTGAATCCCGCGATAAAAATCTTCTTGCGGCCGGTCCGTTCGCAAATGAATCGCACGGCGCGATCGATGTCCGACTCGAACCGGCCGTCGGTCCAGTTCGCCAGTTCCGAAAGATCGCTCTCAGGCGTCGAAGGCGGAATGAAATGCGTCCGGTAATCCATCGACCACACGTCGATTCCGTGCTCCGCCAAATAGACCTGAAATGAGTAGCGTGGATCGTCAAGGGCAATCTCACCGTTCATGTTGGTGCCCGGCAGATAGAGGACCACGATGCCGGGATGCGCCGGCGGCTTCGGCCCGCGATCCACGCGATGCAATCCGAGCTGGTCGAACGGCGATTTGCCAACCTTCGCAATAAAGGACCATTCACGGATTCCCGGCGCGCCCGTGAGCGCGTGCGCCGCACCCGCCGATTCGAATGCGTCCGCATTGGAATTGGCATGAACCGGCGCCGCTGCGAACGCCGCAACGATCACGAAAATCGCCATCCATCGCGCGATCGCGCTGGGTTGACGCCGGATGCGGCGCGTGCGAAACAAATCGAAGCTTCTGTAATTTGATTCAATCATCGGGAGTTATCCGCCATGAGCAAAATTAACTTCGCGCTGTTCTCTCCGCAAGCCGGACTTTCCTGGCTCGCGCTGCTCGATCGCGCCCATCGCGCCGAATCGCTCGGCTACCATTCGATCTGGCTGGTCGATCACATGTGGACGCGCGGAATGCCCGACCTGGAGCATCACGAATGCACCGCGCTGATGGCCGGGCTGGCGGCCCGCACCGAAAAAATCCGCATCGGCACGCTCGTCATGTGCAACTCCTACCGCAATCCCGCGCTGCTGGCGAAGACGCTCACGACCATCGATCACATTAGCAACGGCCGACTCGAAATCGGCTACGGCGCCGGCTGGATGGAAGACGAGTACAAGGCCTACGGCTACCAATTCCCCTCGATGGGCACGCGGCTCAAGGCCTTCGAGGAGGGCTTGCACATTATCAAGGCGATGTTCACCGAGAAGCGCGCGACCTTCAACGGCAAGCATTACACGATCGAGTCGGCGCCGCTCAGCCCCAAGCCGGTCCAGCAACCGCATCCGCCGATCACAATCGGCGGCAGCGGCGAAAAGGTGATGCTGAAGCTGGTGGCGAATTTCGCCGACCGATGGAATTGCCCCGCCGGATACAAAAGCTTCGAGCACAAATTCAACGTGCTGAAGCAGCATTGCAAGGACGTTGGCCGCGATCCCGGAACGATCGAGATTTCCGAGCAATTGCTCATCTGCATCGGCAAGACCGAGGACGAAGTCGCGCAGAAGTGGCAGATGGCGCAGATGTTCAAGCCGTTCGTCGCAACCGGCATCAAAGGCACGCCGCCGCAGATCGTCGATGCGCTCAAGCAACGAATCGGCATGGGCATCACGACCTTCATGATTTTCTTCAGCGACCTCGCCCCACCGCCGACGCTTGAATTGTTCGCCAAAGAAGTGATGCCCGCGTTCGCGTGATCGGTGGCACCGGCTTTAGCAGGGTGCGGAAAAATGGCTGAATAGCAAGAACTTGGCTTCCTTTTGGAGCGTTAGGATGGATTGTTCGAGGGTTGGTTTGCGGTTCAGTTGCGCGATCGGGTCAGCGTTGGCGGCGGCG
>JBOHWK010000142.1:0-14874 GCA_050736715.1 Binataceae bacterium (SeqCode)
CATGATCCCGATCCAGCGGACATCTCCAATGTTTATGACGCGGACATCTTTAATTGTTCGCAACAGCGTGTCACGCCGACTCGGGCCGTCCGCGTTATTTTTCCGATCGAGTCGCCTCAACCTTGCCGGCGACGTCCCCGGAATACGTTACGATTACCGCCTCGTCCCGCCGAAGCCGCGAGAGCCGCACTTGTTTGCCGGCGGTCAGGTCGACGACGCGGCCGGTTGCGCCGATTCGGACCGAGAACGTTCCCGCGTGGATATCCAGCGCGACGATGCGCCCCCGAACCGTTTCGCGGTGACGTTCGGCATCGCGCCTGGAAAAACGATCACCGGCGTTGGGCTTAAGGGGAGTCTGGGCAAGCGCGGTAGCCGCAAATGCGGACATCGCAATCGATACCGACAGTAGCGCGGCGGCGGCTTTCTTCATCTCTAATCCATCGCATAAACCGGCAGCCGCGCACAATCGGGTCTCGCTCAGGCAAAGAGATTTTCCCGATTTTGAATTGGTCCCGCTCTCCCGCGGCCCTTGGCAAATCGCCGCCTCGCCGCCGGCATCGGTACGATTCGTCCAACATTGACCGGCGGCGCTTCGCCCCATAGCATAAAAGGCGGCGCGGCTTCTGGCCGCGCCGGCAGCTTCGATCGGATGAAATTCCTTAAAAGCCGGGTATTCTGGTCCAACGTCGGCGCTTATGTATTGGCCGGCGGGATCGTCTGGTACTTGTGCCGCAACGTGCCCATGCACACGATGCTCGTGGCGCTGAAATCCGCCAACCTGACCTTGTTCACAGTGGCGAGCATTTTCGGATTCGCGGTTTGGTTCGTCGGCGAGACGTTCCTGTTCTCGCGCCTGTTCACCTATGTCCATCATCCGACCGGCTTCCGCGAGCTGATTCCCGCCAACGCCGCCAACTACTTTATGCAATTGGTGAATCTTGCCGTCGCGGGCGGAATGCTCGCCGTGTTCCTCAACCGGCGAAAGCGCGTGCCGTGGCTGGCGGCCGGATGGACGCTGATCTTCCAGACCATGATCGATGCGAGCGTGCTGTCGGCGATGACGATCGTGGGTGCGCTCGCCTATCCCGAATCGAGGATTCATGACGGGCTGTGGTACGCCGCCGGCGCCTTGATCGCGTTCACCGCAATTGCGATCTTCTGGGTTCGCGGCGACCCGATGACCGGGATCGGGCGCTGGATAATGGAACGGCCCTCGATGGCAGCGTTTCGGAATGCCCGCCCCGGCCATTACGCGCGCCTGTTTGCGATGCGGGTCGCGATCTTCTCGCTCTCCGGCGTGGCGCTCTACTGGCAAATGGCCTCCTTCGGCATCCGGGCCAGCTTCGGGAACGTGATGGCGTTCAATCCGGCGGTGATTCTGCTTGGTGGCCTGCCGATTACCCCCGTCGGAATCGGCCCCTATCAGGCGGTCGTGGTGGCCGGATTTCAGCAATTCGCCGCCAAACCGGAACTGCTGGCGATGTCGCTAGCGATAACCGGCACCGCGATCGCGTTTCGCATCCCGATGGGATTGTTCTCGGCGGGCCTCATGGCCGACGAAGTGGTTCACCCCGCGGCCACCCCGGAAGGTTCGGCGATCGGCTGATCGTTGGAGCGCCATCCGGCTTGCCGGCCGCACAATTTCAAGCGTTACTTCAAGATGCCGCCGCGCCCGCCCATCGCGATTCTCACCGACTTCGGCTACCGCGACCATTACGTGGGTGCAATGAAGGGTGTTATCACGGAAATCGCCCCCGAGGCGCGGACGATCGACATCACGCATGGCATCCCGCCGCAATCGGTCGCGGCGGGCGCGATCGCCTTGCGCGCGAGCTGGCGTTTCTTTCCGCCGCGGACGATCTTTCTCGCGGTCGTCGATCCGGGCGTCGGCACCGCGCGCGCGCCGATCGCAATTGAGACGCGCACGGGCGCCCGCTTCGCCGGTCCCGACAACGGCCTGCTTTCGCTCGCCGCCGCCGAGGCGGGGATCGCGCGCATCGTGAAGCTTTCCAACCCGCGTTATCGCCTGCATCCCGTGAGCGCGACGTTTCACGGACGGGACGTTTTCGCGCCAGCAGCGGCATGGCTCTGGCGCGGGACGCGGTTCGATTCGTTCGGCCCGCGAATATCCTCTATCGATCGGCTCGAACTTCCGCGGCCCATCGGGTCGGCGCGCGAGGTGCGCGGCGAAGTCATCTATGTGGACGGCTTCGGCAATCTGGTCACCAACCTCGATCTCAAAACGATCACGCAACTGACGGCTTCCTTTCGCGGCAGGCCGCTTTCGATTAGGATCGGACGCGGCATGGCGATCCCGCTGCTCGAGGCTTACGGCGAAGCGCGCCCGGGCGCACCGCTCGCGATTTTCGGCGGCATGGACCTGCTCGAAATCGCGGTTCGCGACGGCGATGCCGCGCGGCGATTGAACGCCGGCGCCGGCGCAATCGTGACGGTGGCCGCAAAAGCGCGCCATTGAATCGAAGTCGCCCGCAAAAGATTTTGCCGATGGAAGAACCAGTTCTTACCAGCTACACGCCGCAGATTCCCTCGATTCCCGCGGCTCCGGAAATGTGGCAGCGCGCGGCCGCCGAATCGATCGCCGAACGCGAGCCGCTCATCCCGGCGATTCCGCCCCTCAACACGGCGTTGTTCTTTCTCACCCTGCTGACGACGACGGCGGCCGGCGCAATGATGGCCGGCTACGACGTGACGTTCGCCCATCCCGTCTGGAGTTTTGTCGCGCTCCTTTCGGGGCTTAGCTTTTCGATTCCGCTGATGCTGATTCTTTTGTCGCACGAAATGGGCCATTACGTGACCTCGCGAATCCATCGTGTGGACACCACCCTGCCCTACTTTATTCCGGCGCCGCCGTCGATTTTCATCATCGGCACGCTCGGCGCCTTCATCCGAATGAAATCGTTGCCGCGGACGCGCCGCGCGATGTTCGATATCGGCGCGGCCGGGCCGTGGGCCGGCATCATCGTGGCGATCCCGGTCCTCATCATCGGCCTGTTCCTCTCGGACGTGACACCGATGAATCCGGGCGCGGGCGGGCTGCAACTCGGCAACTCGCTTTTGTTCTATTGGCTGTCATGGCTGGTGCTCCACGTCGATCCGAATTCCGTCAACGTGGCGCTGAGTCCGATTGCGTTCGCCGGATGGCTGGGACTGTTCGTCACTACGCTGAATCTCCTGCCGGTTGGGCAGCTCGACGGCGGCCACGTGATGTACACGCTGTTCCCGCGGCAGCATCGCGCGATCGGACGGGCGTTCGTGGCTGGATGCTTTCTGATGGTCCTGTTGCCGCTCGCGCTGGGCGGGCAGGCCTGGTGGGGATGGCTGCTGTGGGCGGGCATTATTCTGGTGCTGGGATTGGGCCATCCGCCCACCGTCGATCTCGACACTCCTCTCGATCCGGTCCGGAGATTCGCCGCGTGGGCGACGGTTGCGCTGTTCCTAGTCACTTTCAGCCCCGTGCCGATCTCGATTCAGCCGCCGGCCTATCAACCGCCGCCCGCGCCGGAAAGGACGATTCAAGTCCTCCGCGATTCGCCGCATCGGCACGAGGCGGCCGGTGTCGCTTTTTATCTTCCTAATTTTGGCGGCATAGTGGGGCGGGGTTTGGAAAATGGCTGAGCAAGGCGAAAAGACCGAGGCAAAGACGCATCCCAAGCGCCCCACTTGGGACCAATACTTCATGACGATCACGCGGCAGGCCGCCGAACGTTCGACCTGCCTGCGCGCGAAAGTCGGCGCGGTAATCGTCCGCGACCGGAGCATCCTCGCCACGGGATACAACGGCTCTCCGGCGGGACTGCCGCATTGCACGGAAGTGGGCTGTCTAATCTATGAATCGCACACGCCCGGCGGCGAAATCGAACAGAACTGCTACCGCACGATTCACGCCGAGATTAACGCGATCTCACAGGCGGCCAAAAACGGCGCCGCGATTCGCGACGCGGACATCTACGTCACCCATACGCCCTGCATCCAGTGCCTTAAGGTGCTGATCAATACGGGCGTGCGAACCGTCTTCTATGGCAAGGAATACAAGCTGCCCACCGTTACGGATTTGTTGAAGGACGCGAAGATCAAGCTCGTAAAAGTGCCGCCGGAGGACGCGGCCGCGCAATGAACCCGCCCGCGCGGCGATTTCCGTGCCAGGCCGCCGCGACCGCGCTCGCCGTGCTCGCGGTCCTTGCGATTGCCGGGTGCAAGGGCGCGGCGCCGTTGCCCGATGCGAACAGTCCCGCCGCGCGCCTGTACGTCAGCCGATGCGGCCAGTGTCATCGCCTGTACAATCCGCATGAAATGACCGCCGCGATGTGGCAATTGCAGATGGCGGCGATGGAAGGGAGGATTCGCGACGCCGGGTTGCCACCGCTGTCGGACGCCGAGCACGCCACGATCCTTACTTATCTAAAGCGCAACGCCGGAACCGAGTAAGATAGAGCGGCCAATGCCGCCCGAAAGTTCCAGTCCGGCGGCGCAATTCGCGCCGCCCGATCCGCCCCAATCCGCCGATCGCGGCGCGCGGCCCGGTTTCGCGGCCGGCCGCGAGCGCGCATGGCTCGCGCGAATCCTGATTTTGACCGGGCTGGTCTATTGCTACAGCCTGCGCAATCAATTCGTCTTCGACGACGACGACATGATCGTGGGCAACCGCTATCTCGGCAACTGGCCGTTCGTATGGCGATCGCTGGTCCGCGATTCGCAGTGGTTTCTGAATCCGCTCCATTCGCCCGCCGGGTCGTATTACCGGCCGCTGCTCGATTTGTGGCTGGCGGTCAACTTCCATCTCTTCGGGCTGAACCCAATTGGATGGCGCGTGGCCACGATCGCACTGCATCTGATCGTCGTCGTAATGGTCTATTGCGTTGCGGCGCGGCTGTTCGAGGACCGCGACACGGGATTGTTCGCGGCGGGATTGTTCGCGCTAATGCCGATTCATGCGGAGTCGGCGATCTGGCCCTCGGCGGTCTCGCAGCCGCTATGCACCGCATTCATGCTGGCCGCATTCGTGTCGTACTTGCCGGACGGCGGCAGGCAGAGCGTTAATCGCCGGCACCCCTTATCCTTGGCGCTGTTCGCCGCAGCGTTGCTAAGCCACGAGAGCGCGATCGTCTTTCCGATTCTGATCGCGGCGCACGCCTGGCTGCTGCAACCGGACGATGGATCCCATGCGGCCTATAAGTCCCATTGGGCAGACGCCGGGCGTAGCTCCGCCACCCGCGCCGCGATCGCGGCGTGGCCCTACGCGTTCGAAACGGCGGCATTCCTCGGCGTGCGATACTGGGTGCTCGGATTTTTCAGCGCCCCGAATCCGTTGAACGCGCCCAGCGCATTTGAAACCCTGCTGACGATTCCACGCGCGATCGCCGCCTACCTGGCGATGCTCGCGATTCCGTGGCGGACCGGCCCCGCCCATCCGCTCGCCATCGTGCGGAGCGTCGCCGCGCCGGAATTTTACTTGCCGGCGATCGCACTTGCCGCCCTATGCTTCGCGGGATGGCTCGCGTTCAGGCGCGATCCGCAGCGGCGGCTCTATCTGTTCTGCGCGGCGTGGGTCGCGATCGGGCTTGCCCCGGCGCTCGACTTGCACACGCTCGGCATTCAATCCGCGATTCAGGATCGCTACCTCTATCTGCCCTCGTTCGGATTCTGCGCGATCGTCGCGGACCTCGCGATGCGCTTCGCGCGCGGAAGCCGCCGCCGCGCCATCGCGGCCGAAATCGCGGCGGCGGGCACTGTTGCCGCGTTCACCACGATGCTTTTCTTCGTGCAGGGCTATTGGCACGACGAGTTGCGGCTGTTCGGACGCGCGATCGAGCAGTTTCCCGATTCGGCCCTATGGCATAATCGGATGGGCATGGCGCTCAAGGCGCGGGGAGACTTCGCGAACGCCCGCCGCGAATTTGCGGCGGCGGTCCGCTTCGATCCGAACGATGGCGCAAGCCGCTACGATCTCGGACTCGCCGACCTGCGGCTTGGCGATCCGCACGCGGCGGAGGCGAACCTCGCCCGCGCAATCGAAATGTTCAAGTATCGCCAGCCGGCTGAATACGCCGAACTGGCGTTCGCCGCCGATGCCGCCGGCGGCAAATCTCAATCCGAAGCGGCGCTGGCCGCGGCCGCAAAGCTCCCGGACGGCGCCGTAATCGCGGCCCTCGCCCGCGCGCAATTGCTCTTCCGCCACGGCGATCCCGCCGGCGCCAAAGCCGCGACGGCCCCGCTCCTCCGCAATCTCCCCACCGATGCGGAAACGCTGATTGCGATCGGCGCCGAACTGGCGGCGGAGCATCGCTATGCCGAGGCGCTCGCGCCCTACCGCCGCGCCGCGGCGATCGCGCCGCACGATCCGATGCTCCACGTCCGAATCGCCGCCGCGTTGCGCCACCTCGGCTGCAATCGCGAGGCGCTGCACGAATGCGCACTGGCGCTCGCTGACGCGCCCAACGACGCCGGCGCCCTTGCGCTCCGCGCCGCAATCGAACGCGGCGGCATCGAATGAACGCCACTGAGATACAAAGTCAGAGCGCCAATCATCGCTGGGCGCCTTGGTGCCTTGGTGGTGAGTTGCTTCTCACCGCGATTGTTTATTCGCGATGCTTGAGCAATCGGTTCGTCTTCGACGATTACCCGGAGATCGTTTACAACCGCTACCTCGGCAACTGGTCGTTTCTATGGAAATCGTTCGCGCGCGACGGATGGTGGTTCGTCGATCCGGCGCATCTGCCGCAAAGTTCCTATTACCGCCCGCTGCTCGACGTATGGCTGTGGATCGATTTCCACCTGTTCGGGCTGCATCCAGCGGGATGGCACGCGGCGATGGTCGCGCTGCACTTGCTCGTCGTCTGGCTCGTTTATCGGACCGCGTCGATGCTGGCGGGCGACGAATGGACGGGCGTAGTTGCGGCGGGACTGTTCGCATTGATGCCGCTTCACGCGCAGGCAGTGATTTGGCCCGCCGCGATTTCATATCCGCTGTGCGCGGCGTTTGAATTGGCGGCATTCGAATTCTACCTCCGTGCTTGTTCCTCGCCCGCGTCTTTTGCGGGAGAGGGCAGCCACCGAGAAGACCGAAGCGGCGCCGGCACAGAAGGGACGTTTATTTCTGGGTCAGCAGCTCGCGCGGGTGAGGGTGCTGGACACCGCTCGCGATGGCTTGCGATCTCGCTTGGATTCTTCGGTGGCGCGCTGCTCACTTACGAGGGCGGCGTGACGTTTCCATTCTTGGTCGCGGCGCACGCCTGGCTGCTCGGGCCGGATAATAGGACCGATAGGTCGCATAGGCCCTATGAGGACGGCGCGCGCCGAGCGATGACCGCGATCTGGCCTTACGCGATCGCACTGGCGGCCTACTTTGTCCTGCGGCTCGCCGTGCTTGGATTTATCGCGCGGCCCTATCTTGAAAATCACATGTCGGCGCTGGAAGTCGCCTTGACGCTCCCCGGCACGATTGCCTCCTACGCCGCAATGCTTCTGATACCGTGGCTGGCAGGCCCGGCCCATCGCCTCGACACCGTGCGGAGCATCGCCGATGCGGGGTTCTATGCGCCGGTCCTCGGATTGATTGCGCTCTGCGTGGCGGCGTTCTTGATTTTCCGCAATCATCCGCGCCGCCGGTTCTATCTGTTCTGCGCCGCGTGGATAATCGTCGCGCTGGGGCCGATGCTCAACATCGGGGAATTGCAGGACCAACTCGCCGTGCAGGATCGCTATCTGTACCTGGCGTCGTTTGGATTTTGCCTGTTCGCGGCCGACCTTGCGATCCGTTTCGTCCGCGGCGGCGAGACCCGGCAGAAAATCCTCTGCGCCGGAGCAGTGGCGGTTGCGGCCTGCTATGCCGTCGTGTTGTACCAAGTGCAACGTTACTGGCGCGATGAAGTAACTCTCTTCTCGCGATGCGTCGCGATCTCCCCCAACGTCGGCGCATGGCACAGCCGGCTCGGCCTTGCGCTCGAAGCGCGCGGCGATTACCGCTCAGCGCGCGATCAACTCGAACGCGCGATCGCGCTCGACCCTTACACGGGCGGAAACGTCTTCTACGATCTAGGCTTGATTGACGAACGGCTGGGCGATCCCAAGGGCGCCGCGCACATGATGGCCGAGGGCCTGAAGCGCTACCGCCATCCCCCTTTGATCGCCTTTACCGACGTGGCGATCGCCCAGGATGCCGCGGGCGATGCCGCCGGCGCAGAAGCCACCCTCAAACAGGCCGAGCAGCTTCCGGGCGGGATGGAAACCGCGGCGCTCGCCCGCGCTCAATTGCGCTTCCTGCACGGCGACAAGGCGGGCGCGGAGCGTGTGCTGCGTAAATTGTTCGCGGCCGATCCCAACTACGTCCCGGCGCTGAACGTATTGGGCACCGTGCTCATGTCGGAGAATAAGTACGGCGAGGCGCTGGCAACCTACCGGCGCGCGATCGCGCTTGCGCCCAACGATTCGAGCCTTCACTACGGCGCCGCGCTGACGCTCAATCGGATGGGCCACGGCGCGCAGGCGCGCGCGGAATGCTCCCGCGCGCTGGCGGCGGCGCCGGGAAATCCCAAGGCGCTCGCACTGATGGCGGAACTCAATCGGCGCGGCGGCGCAAATTAGCGCGCCCGGTCCTCGCTTGCCGCGGCCGCCGCGCGCGGCAGGATCAATCCCGCAATCAAATAACAGGCCGCGCCGGTCAGAATCGTCGCGGTGATGCTCACCTCGATCGAGATCAGCACCGCGATGTAGCTCGCGACGACCGACGCGGCGCCGTTCAGCGCCCACATCCACGGCAAACTGTCCTCGCGGCCAAGCTTCCTCATCCAGCGCAATCCAAGCGGAAAGCAGAAGCCGAACAAAAACCCGCACGGGACGATCAAGCCAAGGCACACGATCGCGCGGGCCAAAAACGGCAGATACGCGAGCGCATGAATCGTCGGCAGCGCGATTGCGGAGTAGCCCACGAGGAGCACAGATGACAAGAGCGCCGGGATGCGCACGTTGCGATTCGAGGAGAGCGCAAGCCGCTCCGACGCGAGGCTGCCCAGCCCGGTCGCCAGGATCAATCCCGCCAGCGTGACCACCAGCGAATAGATCGGGTAGCCGAGGAAGATGCTCAACTGCTGAATCATCGCCATCTCCGCGAGCATGAAGCCCAGCCCGATCGCGATGAAATAGGCGATGCCGCCGTTGAGCACGTAGCCGCCGTGCGTGGGCCGCTCGGCCCATCGTGTGAGCGGGACGCCGATCGCGGCGGCCATCAGGACGATCGCGACGATTAGGAAGGTGAGCAGGAACAGCAGCGCGCGCTGATCGCCGGTCCCCCATTGTCCACTCGCAATCGCCTGAACCAGGCCGCGCAGTCCGGAACCGCCGATTCTGATCGTGTTGAAGAAGAACGGCGCCGAATCGAACACCGGCGACACGTCCCGATCTCCCGAACGCAGCGAGGTCAGATCGCTCATCGTCCGCGCCTTCGCAATCGCCTGGAGCGCGGGAGCGCGGGCTCCATCGCCCGGCAGATAGAGAAGCTCGAACTTAAGGGCGCCGCAAACCGTGCGAAGCTGCTTCAAATCGGCGGTCGAAAGCGGAGCGTTGCTCACCAGGATCGTCGCCACCGGCCCGCCCCGGATGAGCGCGATATTCGCGCCCGGATTCTTGACTCCCTCGGACAGGAGCGTCGCCCATCCGACCGCAAACATCCGGATCGTTTGCTCGCGCTGTTGTGGGAAATCCCAACGCGTGAAGGTGAGCAATCCGTGCGGTTTCAGATGCGCATAGAAAATCCGCCACGCATTGACCGTGTACAGCGCGTTCTCCGACAACGTCATCGCGCCGGCGGCTGTCGCCGCGAACGTATCGACCATCGAGGCCTGTATTACGTCGAACTTTCCATGCGTGCGTGAAAGATAGCTGCGCCCCTCTCCGACGTGGAGCACGAAGCCGGGGACCGTATCGAGATTGCCGAAATCGCGGAAGCGATGCATCGTGAGTTTCACAATCCCCGGATTCAGTTCGATTCCCACGATTCGCTTGAATCCGAACAGGTGCGCGGTCAGCACGTCGCGCCCGCCGCCGACGCCGATAATCGCCGCCGACCCGCCCGCGCGCAGGCGCGCCGCCATCGCCGTCACGTCGTAGGCAAGAAACTTAATCTGATCGAGGTTGCCGTCGTAGCGGTAGATGGGTGTGAGCGCGATGTTGTCGATGTTCATCGCGATTTCGTGGACATGGCTGAACGGAACCTTGGGGCTGGCGCCCCACATCGTGAGCGCGACCGGTTCGTCGGCCGGCGCGCTCGCGCGGATTCTGGAAATCGGGTTCCAAATTTGCGCAATCAATCCCGCGCGCGAATCGAGATGCCCTTTGCACCAGATCGGCCGGAACCCGAACGGTAAAATCGCGTTGAGCGCGGCCGCCGCAACCATCGCCACCGCCCATCCGGCGTGTTTAGCCGTTTGCCGCGTTTCTCCCGAGTATTGCGCCCATGTGGCCGCCGCCAGGAATCCCAGCGCGGAAATCGCGAACACGGCGCTCGACGGGTCCACCAGTTCCAGCAGCACGACCGCGCCGATCGCTCCGGCGGCGGCACCGAGCAAATCGACAAAGTAGATTTTCCCGATCGGAAAAGCGGTGCGCGTCAGCGCGAGGCAAACCGCCACGCCCGAAAAGAAAAATGGGAGCGAAAGCGCCGCGCTGAACAGTAAAATGTTGTAGAAGGATTGCAGCCGGAAATCGGGATCGAGCGAAACCCGGAGCGTGGGCCCCGTCTCCAGCGGGATCGCCTGCATCGTGAGCAGCGCGATCGGCAGCGATACGGCCATCGCTACCGCCGCCTGCCGAAGCCGCTTGGGAACGAGTTCGGGAGTGAACCAATGGGGCCGAAGCTGGACCAGGATCGCGCCCGCCGTCATCCCCAGCATCCCCATCGAGA
Source organism: Binataceae bacterium (SeqCode) (assembly GCA_050736715.1). Lineage (GTDB taxonomy): Bacteria > Desulfobacterota > Binatia > Binatales > Binataceae > Binatus. The sequence continues at coordinate 10,916 of JBOHWK010000142.1, forward strand.
CCGAAACGAACGCGAGGTAATACCACGACATCACGCTGAGCAGGCGCGTGATGACGATTTCGTACATCAGCGTTCCCGCCGACAGGAGGAACAATCCGCCGGAAAATTCGATCATGCGCGGCCCAAGCCGGAAAATTGTATGCTATTCGAGCGCGCGCGGGGGTTACAAGCACGGCCCCGCGGGCGGCCCGGAAACGCCGGATTTCAGCCGCAAGCGATAGTTGATAAATTGAACCCGCCGCGAATGCCTTGCTCCATGCCGGTTTCAGCGCGATGACGACGAAGGGCGCCGCCACCGAAGATCGGTCCTTGCCGGCCGAATCGGCGCGCCCCGGCGCAGCCGCGGCGTTCCCGCCAATCCTCCGCGATCCGCGCTCGTGGCTCGCGATAACGCTGGCCGTGGCCGCGCTCGTCCTGCTGCGCTCGGCGGGCAACGGTTTCGTCCTCGACGATTACTACGGCGTCGTCGCCAACCGCTACATCGGCAGTTGGGATTACGTGTGGAAATCGCTCGTGCGCGATCAATGGTGGGTGCTCGATCCACGCCATCTGCCGCAGAGCCAGGACTATCGCCCGCTCCAGAATCTGTGGTTTGCGCTGAACTTTTACCTGTTCGGGCGAAATCCCGCGGGCTGGCATCTCGCCGCGATTCCGTTCCATCTGCTCGCCGCATATTTCGTCTTTCGGGTCGCGTCCCTGTTGTCGGGAGACAAATGGACGGGACTGCTCGCGGCGGCGCTGTTCGCGCTGACGCCGATTCATGCGCAGCCGGTGATTTGGCTCTCGGCGATCGCATACCCGATGAGCGCGGTGTTTGAATTCAGCGCCTTCGAACTCTACCTGCGCGGGCGCGCGGAATCGGACGCGCCGCCCCGGCATTGGCGCGCCCTGTCGATGATTCTGTTCGCGGCGGCGATTCTCAGTTGCGACGCCGCGATCGCCTTTCCGGTCTTGGTGGCGGCGCACGCCTTCCTGCTCAACTCCCATGGGTCCGATACGACCCATAGGACCTATAAAGGTGACTTCTCTGTAATGGCCGGCCTGCGCCGGGCGCTCGCTGCGATTTGGCCCTACCTGATCGAAGTGGCCGCCTACCTCGCTCTGCGATACTGGGTGCTCGGATTTATCAGCCGCCCCAACGCCCTGAATACCTCCCATTTGACGATAACCGACCTCGTGTTGACGATTCCCGGAATCCTCGCGACCGACCTTGCGCTGCTTGTGATACCGTGGCAAGCCTCGCCGGCGCATCGCTCGCTCGTTCAAAATCACGCGAGTTTCGCGGCGCCGGGATTTTATCTGCCGGTCAGCGGCCTCGCGATGCTTTGCGGCGCCGCCTATCTGTTGCTAAGGAAACATCCGCATCGGCGGCTTTATCTGTTTTGCGGAGCGTGGTTTCTAATCGCAATCGGCCCCGTGCTCGATCTCAACGGGCTGTTCGCACCCGGCGCGATTCAGGATCGTTATTTGTATCTACCGTCGTTCGGACTCTTTTTAATGATCGCCGATCTGGCGGTGTCTTTCGCAAGCGCGCAATCCGCACAATCTGTCGAACGCGCCGGATGGCGGACAAACGCCGTGTGGGCCGGTTCGATCGTCATCGCAATCGCCTATGCCGCCGGGCTTTATTCGGTTCAAGCATACTGGCGCGACGACGTGGCGGTGCGCACGCGCGAGGTAATGGCATCGCCCGATGAGCCAAGTTCCCATCTCGATTTGGCCCGCGCGTTCGTGGCCCGGGGCGATCTGGCCGCCGCGCGCAATCAGTATGCGGCAGCGATTCGGCTCGACCCGGCCGGCGCGCGGGACGCTTACCACGATCTCGGACGAATTGACGAGCGGCTCGGCGATTGGAAAGGCGCGGAACACGCGATCTCCGAATGGCTCAAGCGCTTCAGCCATCCCGCTCCCGGCGCATACGCTGAACTCGCCCTGGCCGCCGATTCCGCCGGCGACGCGAGCGGAACCGCAGCCGCGCTGGCGCGGGCCGCCACGCTGCCGGGAGGCGCGGGCACCGCCACGCTCGCGCGCGCGCAATTGATGTACCGGCATGGCAACCGCGCCGGCGCGGAAAAGGCGCTGCGCGCGCTGCTTCAGCGCGAACCTAACGATATCGCCGCACTCGACATTCTCGGCGCGGTGATGCTGTCGGAAAACCGCTACGGCGCGGCGCTCGCGGCCTACCGCCACGCCGCCGCGATCGTGCCCGGCGACGCGGCTTTGCGCTATCGCGTCGCGCTGGCGCTCCATCAGATGGGCCGCGACGCCGAGGCGCGCGGGGAATGCGCGGCCGCGATTGCGCTGGCGCCAAACAACGGACCGGCGCGGGCGCTGATGGCCGCGCTCGGGCGCGGCGGTGCGGAATGAACGCGGTCGAGACACCAAGACGCACGGGACCGCCAAGCTTGGTGACCTGGTGCCTTGGCGGGGTGCTGTTCCTCACCGCGATTCTCTACAGTCCCTCGCTTCGCAACGAATTCGTTTACGACGATCATTTCTGGATCGGCAATCCGCACCTCGGCGACTGGTCTTTTTTATGGAAGTCGATTTCCAACAATCTTTTTTGGTTTCACAATACCGCCGGTTCGCCCGCGATCTCGTACTACCGGCCGGTTCAAACCGCCTGGTTCATGCTCAACGATCGCCTGTTCGGGCGCGATCCAATCGGATGGCACGCGGGCACGATCGCGCTGCACCTGATCGTCGTGTGGCTGGTCTATCGCGTCGCGTCGATGCTTACGGATGAACTGTGGACCGGCTTGATCGCCGCAGCATTGTTCGCATTGATGCCAATCCACGCGGAGGCCGTGATTTGGACCTCCGCCGCATCGTACCCGCTGTGCGCCGCGTTCGAGTTGGGCGCTTTCGCACTATACCTCCATCCCACCGGCGCGCGCCGCGCGATCTCGCTGTTGCTATTCGGCGGGGCGCTGCTGAGCCATGACAGCGCGATCGTGTTTCCGGCGTTGGTGGCGATTCACGGCTTCCTGCTGCAACCACATGGGTCATATAAGTCCGATAGGTCCTATTTCTCCGGAGCGCGGGCCGCGATCGCGGCCGCATGGCCATACGCGCTTGAGGCCGCCGTCTATCTCGCCATGCGATTCGCCGCGATCGGATTCGTCAGCGACGCCGGCCACCGGCATCATGTATCGCCGGCGTCCCTCATCGGCGTGCTGGCCGTTCCGCGCACCATCGTCCGCTATGCGATGCTGCTCGTATTTCCGTGGATGGCAGGTCCGGCACATCGCCTGGCCTCCGTATCAAGTGTCGCGGTTTCCGGATTCTATCTTCCCGCCGCCGCGCTGATCGTAATTGCCGGCGCCTCCTTTGCGCTGCTCCGGCATCACCCGCATCGGCGCCTCTATCTATTTTGCGCCGTGTGGATACTGATCGCGCTCGCTCCGGCCTTCATGCTCACCTCGCTCGGCCTTCAGGATCGCTACCTCTATATCCCTTCGGTTGGTTTTTGCGCGATGGTTGCCGACTTGGCAATCGTTTTCGCGCGACGCGCGCGGCCCGCCGCGATCGCAGCCGCAATTGCGGGTACCGCCGTTGCAATCGTCTGCGCGGTTCGCCTCGTTTCGGTGGAAGGCGCATGGCATAGCGATGTAACCCTGTCCCGGCGGTGCATCGCGAACGATCCCGATAACGCCGGATGCCACAAATTGTTGGGCCTCGCGCTGGAGGTGCGCGGGGAACTGGCCGCCGCGCGCCCCCAACTCGAAGCGGCAGTGAACCTCGATCCGAAAATCCAGTGGGATGTATTCCGTGAGTTGAGCGGCCTCGACCGCCGCCTCGGCGATCGGCCCGCGGCGGAACAGGCACTTTCGCACTGGATCGGCCATTTGGACCCGGCGAGCGCTGGCGCATACGCGCAATTGGCGCCCGCCGCCGACGCCGCCGGCGACGCGAAAGGAACCGCCGCCGCGATCGCGCAGGCGGCCGCGCTGCCGGGC
>JBOHWK010000143.1:0-49229 GCA_050736715.1 Binataceae bacterium (SeqCode)
AAACGGTATTGGGCTTCAAAGTCGTCGTCGCCGACCGGATCAAGGTCACCGAAGGCGGAACGATCCGCCACATTTTTCTCGACACCGGCCGCGGCCAGATGATGGCGTTCATGGAGCCGCACGGCATTCCGGGAGTCCCGATGGAGTACGACGCGGGAATCAATCGCGGGCTTGGCGTGCCGCCCGCGTTTTACCATTTTGCGTTCGAGGCCGGCTCGGTTCCGGAGCTCGAAGAAAAGCGGCGGAACCTGATCGCCAAGGGGACCGCCGTGACCGAGGTCGTCGATCACGGCTGGGCGAAATCGATCTACTTTAAGGATCCCAACAACCTCTCCCTGGAGTATTGCTGCCAGGTGCGCGCCCTGACCGAGGACGACGCCACCATGCAGGATCGCTTCGAGTTGTCGATTCAGGCGCTCGGGATGGAATTCTCCAAGGCGAGCGACGTAACTCCCGTGCGGCGTTCGGGCGGCAAGTAGAGGCGTCGCCGCCGGACGCTATTCTCGCGCGATCCGCGGATGAGATGCGGCGCGTCCGAGTTCGCCGGTATTTATGAAAGCGATAATTGCCGATAAGCCCGGCGACGAGAACGTACTGCGAATCGGCGAAGTGCCCGATCCCGCGCCCGGTCCCGAGGAAATTCTGATTCGCGTGCGCGCCGCGGGCGTGAATCGCGCCGATATTCTGCAACGGCAAGGATTTTATCCGCCGCCGCCGGGAGCTTCGGAGATAATCGGCCTCGAATGCGCGGGCGATGTAATCGCTGTCGGAGAGCGTGCGGGACCGTGGCGAGTTAGCGATCGCGCGATGGCGCTGCTTGCGGGCGGCGGATACGCGGAGCTGGCCGCCGTCCATCACGGCGCCGCGATGAAAATTCCCGCCGCGCTCTCCTACGAGGAGGCGGCCGCGCTCCCCGAAGTTTTCCTCACCGTGTTCCTGAATCTATTTATGCTCGCCGAAATAAAGCGCGGCGAGAGCGCGCTCGTTCATGGCGGCGGCAGCGGAATCGGGACCGCCTCGATTCTCCTGCTCAAAGAAGCGGGCGCGCGCGCAATTGTTACGGCGGGTTCCGATGCGAAATGCGAGCAATGCCTGAAACTCGGCGCGGACGTCGCGATCGATTACAAAAGCGGGCCGTTTGCGGAGAAGGTTAGGGCCGCGACGAACGGGCGCGGCGTGAACGCGATTCTCGACTCAATCGGCGGCGCGTATCTGGCGGGAAATATCGAGTCGCTCGGGCAGGGCGGGTGCCTCATCCTGATTGGACTGATGAAGGGAACGCGCGGGGAACTCGATCTCGCCGCCGTGCTGCGGCGCCATCTCAGGATTATAGGCTCAACGCTGCGCTCGCGTCCCGTTGCCGAGAAAGCGGAAATCGTCGCGGCGTTCCTCGCCCGATTCGGCGCGGCGCTCGAAGCGAGCCGAATCCGCCCGCCAATCTACAAGACGCTCCCCGCATCCGAAGCGCCCGCAGCGCATCGCATAATGCAAAACAGCGAGCACTTCGGCAAGATTGTGCTGAAGTTTGGGCCATAGTTGACAGATTTTTGTCGGACTACTAGATTAATCGAAAGTAGTTTGCATATTAATGCCAGCTTTTGCCAATGATTCACCGCCTCGAAATTTCAAATTTTTATTCCCTGAGGGAGCCACAGGCTATCGATTTACCCGTTGCGGCGAATGTGCCGGACGAGCCATGGTTGTTCGCGCCAATCTATCCCGGCGCGCGGGAGCGCGCGCCCAAGGTAATCGCGCTATTCGGTCCGAACGCTTCCGGCAAGTCGAACGTCTTGCGAAGCTTGGGGTTTCTCTCTTGGTTCATCGGCCAAAGCTTCAATCACCCCGCTGATGTTCCGCTGCTCTATCGTCAGTTCAACGATAGCGAAGCGCAAGGAATGCCGACCAGACTCGCCCTCGGATTCGCGGGTCCCGCGGATCCGGCCAAGGTAAACGATCCATCGAGCATTCCATGCCGCTATGAATATGAAGTTGTCCTTGGCGGCCCCAAGGATCCCAATGAGAAGTCCCAGCACGTCATTCGCGAAGCCCTGCACTATTGGCCCGACCCGGGGGGGCGCCGGACGCGGCTATTCGAGCGCAACGACAAAGGTGAAATCGCGGCTGGCAAGGAGTTCGAATTCGCCGGATTCCGGCTCGCCGTCAAAAACGTTCTGCGCCCGAATGCAAGCTTGATATCAACGCTCGCTCAACTCAATCATCCGATTGCGCAGGGGGGATGCCGGATGGCAGCGACAATCATTTCCAATGTTAACGTCGAGAAAGTGGAGCCCCCCGAAGCCATGGTTATCAAATACTATGCCGACAATCCCGCCGCCGTCGATTCTCTTAATCGGGAAATCACTCGCATCGATCTCGGGGTCCGCAATATTCAAATTAAACAGGGGCCGGGAGGGATTACCGCGCTCTTCGAGCATGAAGGGCTGGCAACACAATTACCAATACAGTTGGAAAGCAATGGAACGCGGGCTTTCCTCAAGGTTTTTCCATTGCTCGACAGTGCCCTCAAAAACGGATTGGTGGCCGTGATCGATGAACTCGACCAATCGATTCACCCAGCGCTGCTTCCTGAAATCATCCGATGGTTTCACGATCCCGAGCGCAACCCCTATAACGCCCAACTATGGATGAGCTGCCAGAACGCCTCTTTGCTGGAAGAGTTAGCGAAGGAAGAAGTTTTCTTCTGCGAGAAAGACAGCCGCGGCCGGACTTCGGTCTATGGCCTGCGCGACATCAAAGCCGTGCGCCGCAATGACAATTACTACCGAAAATATCTGGGCGGAGTTTACGGCGCGGTGCCGCATGTCGGATGAGACGCCGGGTTTGGATACCCCAACGCCGGCCGGTCTTTCTCGGCTGCGAAGGCGAAAGCGAACGCGCCTATGGCACGCTGATTAGCAAGCTCCGCGACGATTGTAGCCGGGACGTCCATCTTGAGGTGGTACTGCTAAGGCCAGGCGGTGGCGACCCGTTGTCTCTGGTTGAACTTGCCTGCCGGAAAATCGTTGAAAACGAGCGCAAAAGAGATCGCCGGTTCGCCGTCCGCGCAATCCTTTTGGATAAGGACCGGTTCGGTGAAAAACCTGAACGTGACCGGTTGATCGCTCCGCTTGCCGCAAGGTATCGGCTGCGGCTCATCTGGCAGGAACCGTGCCACGAGGCGTTGTTGCTGCGCCATTTTGAGGGATGCCAAACGCTCCGGCCATCAAGCCCGGCGTTGGCTGCACAGGAGTTGAGGAAGCATTGGCCGGACTATGAAAAGGGAATGTCAGCGGCACGTCTGGAAAGACGCATTGTCGTCGAGAGCATACTGCGAGCGGCATCAGTTGAACGCCAGCTTAAAGAATTTCTCGGCGACATCGGATTCCCCGCAGGCTGAATTCAATTCCCGTTTCGCGTAAGAGATTGAGCAGGGATGTTCCGTGAGGAATCATCTCGCGTGGTCTCACCGATGCGCCTGTCCGAACTCGATTACGATCTGCCCGAAGAATTGATCGCGCAGGAGCCGCTTGCGGAGCGCGGCCAGGCGCGGCTCCTGGTGATGGATCGGCGTGCGAAATCGTTCGAGCATTCGCGCTTTTACAAGCTGGTCGGGCAGTTGCGCGATGGCGATCTCCTCGTGCTGAACGACACGCGCGTGATTCCGGCGCGGCTGTTCGCGCGCAAGGAATCGGGCGGGCGCGTCGAGCTGCTGCTGGTCCGGCCCTATGCCGAGGGTCCGCCCGGAGGATGGGTCGCGCTCGTACGGGTCCATCGCCAACTCAAAGCGGGGACGCGGTTGCTCCTCGACGGGGGCGGCGCGCTCAAGATCGTGGGCTACGCGCGGCCGGGCCGTCCGATCGTCGTGAGCGAGGGCGCGGATTCAATCGAGGAGACGATCGAGCGGGCCGGGAGGCTCGCGCTGCCGCATTATATTCGCCGGCCGCCGGGCCCCGGCGATCTCGCCGATTACCAAACGGTCTATGCGGCCGCGCCGGGAGCGATCGCCGCGCCGACCGCCGGGTTGCATTTCACGCCCGAACTATTTCAGGAGCTTGCCGCGGCCGGAATTCGCACGGCGGCGATCACGCTCCATATCGGGCCGGGAACTTTCGCCCCCGTGCGCGCCGCCGAAGTCGAGCGCCATTCGATGGAGGCCGAATGGTACACGATTACCGCCACGGCTCGCGATTCGATCGATCACGCGCGGCGGACGGGAGGGCGGGTGATTCCGGTGGGGACCAGCGCGGTGCGCGCGCTCGAATCGTGGGCGATTACCGGCGACAGCGAGGGTTCGACGGGGCTGTTTATTCATCCGGGATTCCGCTTCAAGATAAGCGCAGGGATGATTACCAATTTTCACCTGCCGCGGACGACGGTGCTGGCGCTCGTGATGGCGCTGGCCGGGCGCGATCCGATTCTGGCGGCGTACCGCGAGGCGATTCGCCATCGCTACCGCTTCCTGAGCTACGGCGACGCGATGTTGATCCTCTGATGGCGGCGCCGGTCGAAATCCGAATCGACGCGACTGACGGCGCGGCGCGCGCGGGTCGGCTCCTGACTCCGCACGGCGAAGTCGCGACGCCCGCCTTCATGCCGGTTGGCACGCTCGCCGCCGTCAAGGCGATGGCGCCGGACGAATTATGGGCGCTGGGCTACCGGATGGTGCTGGCCAACGCCTACCATCTCGCGCTCCGCCCCGGCGCGGACGTGGTGCGCGCGATGGGCGGCGTCGCGCGCTTCATGGGATTTCCGGGCGCGACGCTCACCGATTCGGGCGGGTTTCAGGCGATGAGCCTCGCAAAAATAAACTCGATCGGCGAGGAGGGCATCAGGTTTCGCTCCCATCTCGACGGCTCCGCGATGCTGCTGTCACCGGAAAGCGCGGTCGAGATTCAGGAGGCGCTCGGCGCGGACATCATGATGGCGCTCGACGAATGCACGCCCTATCCCGCCGAGCGCGGGCGCGCCCAAGCCTCGCTCGAATTGACGGCGCGATGGGCCGAGCGATGCGCCGCGGCAAAAAAGAGTAAATCGCAGGCGTTGTTCGGAATCGTGCAGGGGGGTCTTTATCCCGATCTGCGCCGGCTCAGCGCGCGGCAAATCGCGTCGATTCCGTTCGACGGCTACGCCGCGGGCGGGCTGTCGGTCGGCGAACCGAAGGCGGCGATGCTCGAGATGGGGGCGCTGTCGGCCTCGATGCTGCCGGTCGATCGTCCGCGCTATCTGATGGGAGTAGGCACGCCGGCCGACATTCTTGCGGCGATCGGAATGGGCTTCGATATGTTCGATTGCGTGCTGCCGACGCGCAATGCGCGCAATGGAATGGCGTTTACCTCGGCGGGGAGAGTTTCGATCAAGCAGGCGATTCACGCGCGCGACGAACGTCCGCTCGACCCGGGATGCGAATGCCGCCCGTGCCGGACCCATTCGCGCGCCTACCTGCGCCATCTCTTCATGGCGGGCGAGATACTCGCGGCGCGCGCGCTCACGGAGCATAATCTTTATTTCTACGCATCCTTGATGCGCGGCGCGCGGGCCGCTATAGCATCGGGGAACTTCACAGCGCATGCGCGGAACATGGTCGCGGGAATGGGCGAACCGGAAACTGCCACGGAGGACGAAAACTGATGTTATTTGAGGGAATCGCGTGGGCGGCCGGCGCGGCTGACGCCGCATCTTCGCAATCCACCCAGCAGACGATTTTCACCGAAGTCATTCCGCTGGCGCTGCTCTTTGCCGTCTTCTATTTCATGCTGATCCGGCCGCAGACCAAAAAGACGCAGGAGCATGACAAGATGGTCGGCGCGCTCAAGCGCAACGACGAAGTGGTCCTGACCGGAGGAATCGTCGGGCGAATCGCGGAACTGGGCGACAAGCTGGTGACGGTCGAAATCGCGCCCAACGTCCGGGTCAAGGTAGAACGCGCGCAAGTCGCGACGCTATCGCCGTACGGAAAGCAGGCGCCGAAGAAGGACAAGGGAGACTAGGCCGGGTCAACTTGGTTTGAGACGGGTGGCTGGTGAAGATCATTTACGACTATCAGGGCCGTCCCGTTAGGCTGACGGAGGAGCGATTGGTTCATATCCTTGACCATCCTGAAATGGCGGGGATGGCGAGCGCGATCGAGGAAACCGTTGCGCATCCGGAGCGGGTCGTCCAATCCCGCAGCGACGATGCCGCGCGCCTGTATTACCGGTTCTATCCAACAACGCGGGCCGGGGGTAAATTTGTTTGCGTGGTGGTAAAGGCAGGCCCGGCCGATTCGTTTTTGCTAACGGCCTATTTGACCGATAAAATCAAAAAGGGGAAGCCCCTATGGAACGCAAGCACGTAAAGGTCTGGTACGATGCCGAGGGCGATTACCTCGAGGTCATCTTCGAGCGCAAAGAAGGCTACTATCGGGAGACGGCCAACGATCAGGTGATGGAAAAGGTGGACGCGGAAGGGAACGTGCTCGGCTTTTCTGTGCTGAAGGTTAGCGCGCTTAAGCGGCATCCGATCGACGTTGCCTTGGGGTCGTGAGGAGAGCTTCGGAGCTTGCTGAACGGCACGCGGAAATAAGGCAAAAGCGAGCACTGGAAACTGCGGAGGCAGTCTCGTCGGGCGTGGTTCCGCGCGGAGCGGGTTGGTTTCTTGGGGCCGATGCTGCTAACTTAGCGGGCGGGATTTTTCGGGAGAGTCGATAAGTGCAAACACAGGCGCAAACTCTGGGACCGATTCTGATTTTGGTGGGATTGTCGGCCGCCTTTCTGTATTCCCATTTCACCGGCGGCGCCGGACTGACGCGGCTCTATCTCGCCGCCGCAATCGTCATTGCCTCGGTCGCGATCCTGTTGCCCAGCTTCAACACGCCGCTGCCGGATTGGTGGGAGAGCGCGCTCGGCAACGTGAAAATCCAGCTCGGACTCGACCTCCAGGGCGGGACGCATCTGCTGATGGCGGTGAAGCTGCAAGATGCGGTGAAATCGCGATTGCGCACGGACGCCGGCGATCTCAAACGCGCGCTCAAGGGAGCCAAGCTCGATTTCGACGAGGTGGCGGTCGATTCCGCGGGCAATTTGATCGTCAAGCTCAAGAGCGGCGCTGAAAGCTCGCCGTTTCTGGACCTGATGGGAAAGCAGTTCACCAATATGGCCGTTTCGAGCGCGGGGGGCGCGGGCGCGGCCTACTCGATTGCGTTCCGGCCCGAGGAGGAGCGGAACATCGAGGGCCAGGCGATGGAGCAGGCGCTCACGACGATCCGCAATCGAATCGACCAGTTGGGCGTGCGCGAGACCACGGTGGAGAAGGAGGGGACCGACGGGATTCTGGTCCAATTGCCCGGCATCCAGAATCCCGAACGCGCCAAGGAACTGATCGGCAAGACGGCGGTGCTCGAATTCAAGCTGATCGACGATAGCCACAGCGTCGGGGACGCCCTCAAGAACGGACCGCCGCCGGACGACGAGGTTCTTTACGGGCCGGGCGAGCATGGGACGCGCGAGCCGTATCTGGTCGAGGTTCCGGTGCTCTTAACCGGAAGCCATGTGACCGATGCGCGCGTCCGCCCCGGCAGCAGCTTGGAGGGTCCCTACGTAACGGTGGACCTGGATAATTCCGGTGCGGAAATCTTCGACGCGCTGACCGCCGAGAACGTGGGCAAGCAACTGGCGATAGTCCTCGACGGCACCGTCTATTCCGCCCCGGTAATCAAGGAGCGCATCCCCGGCGGACACGTCCAGATCACCGGCCATTTCTCGATCGACGACGCCCACGAACTGGCGATCGTGCTCCGCTCGGGCGCATTGCCGGCGCCGGTCGAAATCGAGGAGGAGCGCACGGTGGGGCCGTCGCTCGGCCGCGATTCCATCCGGGAAGGCGAAATTTCGTTCGTGATCGGCGCGGCGCTCGTGCTGATCTTCATGCCCGTCTATTACAACGGCGCCGGCTTTCTGGCCGACTTCGGACTGACCCTCAACATCCTCCTGCTCATCTGCGTGATGGCCGCGATGCAGGCGACGCTGACGCTCCCCGGAATCGCGGGAATCGTGCTGACGCTCGGGATGTCGGTCGATGCGAACGTGCTGGTGAACGAGCGGATGCGCGAGGAGATGTACAATGGCAAGTCGCCGCGCGAGGCGGTCAAGCTCGGCTATCAGCACGCTTGGTCGGCGATTCGCGACTCCAACGTCTCGACCTTCGTGGCCGGCTTGATTCTGTTCCAGTTCGGAACCGGGCCGGTGAAGGGCTTCGCGGTGACGCTGTGCGTCGGAGTCCTGACGGGCCTATTCTCCTGCATCGTGGTGACGCGCGCCTGGTACGATTACCTGATTTCGATTCGCAAGCTAAACACGATTAGCGTGTGATTCAAGCTTAAAGCATGGCTAAGGTGAATGTGAGGGCTGCGCACGAACTGCTTCCATGCCGGATGGCCTTGACATCGAGCCGGGCCGCGTATTACAAACTCGCGTCTAATGCTTCATAATGGAAAGATGTTCCTTGCGCACCCCAACGTGGCGGATCGAGACGACATCCTGCTGAACTCGCGGGAAGTCGCCTTCCTGCTCGATCTCAGCCCCGACACGGTCAATGAGTTCGCGCGCCGCAGTGTGATTCCGGCCTTCAAGAAGGGCCGTCAATGGCGGTTTCGCAGGCGCGATATCGCCGCGATGAAGCGCCAGTTGAGAGGGGTTAGCGCGGCGGCGTAGGGTGATGGTTGCCGCAGCGGATGCGGTGGAGGCGGTTCGGGCGGCGATTTGCCTCCGTATCGCCTGCGCGGCATCCTGAAAGAGGAGTACGTCAATGGCCCAACCGCATCAGAGCCGCGTCTATTCCGACCTCGCGCACTTTTACGATCCGATTTTCGGGCGCGCTTTCGTCGATCACGAGCATGAAGTGATCGATTCGCTCAACCTGCGGCCCGGCCAGCGGGTGCTGGAGGTTGGCATCGGCACGGGGATGTCGCTGGAGGGGTTTCCGCCCTACGTCAAGGTGGTGGGAATCGATCCGTCGGCGGATATGCTCGCTCGGGCGATCGAAAAGGCGCGGGAGAACCAATGGGGCCACGTCGAACTGAAACAGGGCGACGCGCTTAATCTCGATTTTCCCGACAACAGCTTCGACGACGTGCTCACCTTTCACGTGATTTCGGTGGTGCCGGAGCCGGCGCGGATGATGGCGGAGATGGTGCGGGTGTGCAAGCCGGGCGGCCGAATTGTGATTGTGAACCATTTTTCCAGCCCCAACCCGGTCGTCTATTTTCTGAATTCGCTCATCAACCCGATCACGCGCCATCTCGGATGGACGACGCGGCTGCGCGCGCGCGACGTGATGGCGGGCCATGACATCGCGGTCGAGCACTTCAAGCCGGTGGCCCGGTTTTCGATCCACGATCTGATAATCGCGCGCAAGAACGGCTGACCGGCGTCCGCCGCTCCCAGGCCGAGGATGCGCGCTCCTACGCCCCTCGCCCGTTATTCCACGGGAGAGGTCGCCATCCGCTCGCGAAGCGTTGAGACCGTCGGCGGGTGAGCGTGCAGGATCGCCCGCATCGCCAACGCCTCCTCAAAGTGTCATGCCCGCGCGCGTGGCTGCCGCGCGCGAGGCATCCCGGATTGGGCCGCGCCGGATTAGGCGACGGTAGGATAGACCAGCCCCTTTACCGCCTAGCCATGAATGAGACCTTTGCGTAACTTCGCACCAGCCCCAGCGATCGGCATTGTGTTCCCCCTTTCCGGGAAAGCAGTGGGCGAAGGAACCTCCATGTTTTCCAGCTTCAGTTAAGCGAATGGCGTTCCGTTCCCCCTTTCCTTTAGGAAAGGGGGTAAGGGGGATAGGGCGGCGCGCGGGTTCTTCCGATTCCCCCTTCCCCGCTCTGCGGGGAAGGGGAAGTTTGATAAATGGCTGCTCGCATCCTATCCCCCTAACCCCCTTTCCTAAAAGGAAAGGGGGGAACGAACCCCGGCAAACCCGCACTGCCCTTAATGCCTACCGGAAAATTTGAAACATCAACGGCCCGACACCTGCGAGGTCCAAGTGACGTTCACACCCACGGGGACGGGGGCATACACCGGCGCGCTCAAGATAATCGACAACCTTGAGCCGTCGTTCGAGCAAATCGTGCCGCTTAAGGGAGAGGGAAGAGTCCCGAAGTAGCCAGCCCGGAAATGGCGGAACTTGCCTCACAGGCTAAAGCCCGTGCCACATAGGGATGCCTCGCGCGGCAGCCGCGCGCCAATCGGGAGATTGGCGTTCCCGGCGGCCGCACCCCTTCGACGGAGTTTACCCTGAGCAGCGCCGAAGGGCTCCAGGTAAACTCTGGGCCTGTGCCACAATGAGGCTGCTCCATCTGTGTAATCGGCGGAATCTGCGGTTGCATTTTGCCGCCTCGGGTCAGGGATGAACCGGTTCAGCCTTATCGAAAACGCGAACTGCGGATATAATTCAGCCGGGGTTTTTTAGGTAAGAATTGAACGGCATTCCCCCCGCCGCTGAAAAGAAGGAAAAATTTGAAAAGAAATAAAAATCGCCAAACGAAGCCAATTTCCTCAACGATTATGGGCACTTTATCTTTTCGCGTGGATGAGCCATCGGCCCAAGGCCAATTCTTGCGACCCTGCGCTGTCCCCCTTCGGGGAGCGCGGCGACGCGCGAGCGCGTTGACACTTCGCGCCGGGTTCCGATAGGTGTTACCCGTGTTGCCGGTTGCTCAGGTTAGGTCGATCTTTTCCGCCGCGCGCTTTGCATTAGCGGCCGGGGCCGCAATCGTCTTAAGCCTTGCGATGGGAACGGCCTACGCGGGACCGGCAACCGGCACTATTTCCGGGATCGTCAAGTACGCCGCTGCGGCGCCCAAGCCCAAGCGAATCGAGATTACCAAGGACAAGGACGTTTGCGGGCGCAAGCCGCTATTCGCTCAGGACCTGATCGTCTCGAAGGACGGCGGCATCGAAAATGCGGTCGTCGTCCTCAAAGGCGCCAAGGGCAAGCTCAAACCCGGCACGGTGACCTTCGATCAGAAAGGATGCGAATACCTCCCGCACGTGCTCGCATTCGAGGCCGGCGGCACCGTGAATGTCGTCAACCCCGACGGCATCCTGCACAGCATCCATGCCTATTCGGGGGAAACTTCGCTGTTCAATAAGGCGCAGCCCAGCTTCAAACATTCGATTCAGGAAAAGGTTGATAAGCCCGGAGTGCTCAAGATTACCTGCGACGTTCACGATTGGATGATCGGATGGTGGTACGTGACCGATACGCCGCACTTCGCGGTCACGAACGCCAAGGGCGAGTTCACGATCGAGGACGTGCCGCCGGGCGATTACACGATCGAGGCATGGCAGGAAAAGCTCGGCACGCGCGAACAAAAGATCGATGTGAAGGCGGGGGCGGCAACCACTACGGATTTCACCTTCAAACCCAAAGGCTAACGGACAGTAACCGCAGATTTCGCCGATTTCACAGATGACGATTTCTCAAAATCTGGGTTAATCTGTGAAATCTGCGGTTAATTCCCGATGCTGAAACGCCTCGATACGCTCGATGTCGCGACCGCCGATCTTTCGGATGCCGCGTCCGTCTATGCCAAGAATTTCGGCTTCGCCGTCGCGAAATCGGGCGATGGCAAGTCCGCGATCGTCAAGGTCGGCGATGCGGAGATAAGGCTCATCGCCGCCGATCCCGCTGCGCTCGCAACCACGGGCGAGGGAATGATTGGCCTGTGGCTTGAAGCGGACGACGTTGAATCGGTTGCCGCCGCGCTGAAACGCGCCGGAATCGAAGCCGGCGCGTTTCGCAAAGAATCGGGCCGCCGCATTCTAGCCGTCGATCCCAAGTTCGCCAATCAAGTCCCGCTGTTTATTTTCGACCGGAAGGGATAGCTGGACGTGCAAATGGGGTAGGGCGCTCAACCCTCGGTCAGGAACATCGTGCGCACCTGCTCTTCGAGTTGGCGCGTGAGTTCCACCCGATCGGCGCTCTTCATTCCGGCGGTCGGAATCGGCTTGCCGATCGCCAGCCGCATCGTGCCGCCCGGCGAGACGAATTTCGCGCCGCGCGGCATGAACGCGGCCGATCCGCTGATCGCCATCGGCACCGCCGGCAGCTTGGTCAGGATCGCGAGCCACGCCGCGCCGTCGCTGAACTCATGCACGAGGTTGTCGTTGAAGCGATGGCCTTCGGCGAAGATGCAGACTGTGAATCCCCGCTTGATAATCTCGACCGCCTTGCGGATTTCCTTGCCGCCCGCCTCCCGATCGATGATCACGTGGCCGGAATGTTGCATTGCGTAGCCGATGAACGGAAGCTTCAGCAGTTCCTTCTTGGCGACGAAGCGCGGGTCGCCCGGAATGTACGCCGCAATCGCGAAAATGTCGAAGAAGCTCTTGTGATTGGCAACCAGCAGGTAGGAATCAAGCCCCGCAAGGTTTTCCAATCCGTCGATTTCGACCCGGACTCCGCACGCCGCGATGATTCCGCGCGCCCACAGGCGGGAAAGTTCGGTCACCGCGTGATAGCGGCCGAGCGCGGCGCCCACTGCCGCGCATGGAGCGAGTATCGCCGTCCACAGCACGCTCGCGATTGTCGCGGCGGCGCCCCAGATGAGATTCGGGAGCCCGCGCGGCGCTCCGGCCGCGTCCGGCGATGCTTCTGCCGCGTGCGCCATTCGTAACTACTTTGCCCGTGGAACCCGCCGCCTGGCAAGCGGGCAGTGGAGTTCAGGCGGCCTGAACGTCGCGTTCGGCTTCCCGTTCGGACGCGGAGGGCCGGGCCACGAATATTGCGCCCGCCGCCAGCAGGATCAGAATCGCCTGCGCCGCGAGCGTCTGGACAGTGGGGAAAATCCCTAGCACCGAAATCGTGGGAACATGCGCGACGAACGTCGCCGCGATCCGGTCCGCTTCTTGGAGGCTCGCCACGCCTTGCCCGGCGAAAATCACGGCCATCGCGTACAGGAGCACTGAAGTCGTCTTGAAGAACAGCCTGAACGGGATTTTGCTCGCGGCGCGATTGACGATTACGAACACTGCTGCGAGCGCAATAGCCGCCGCCACGACTCCGGCCGCAATCGCGTGGCGTTCCGCGCCGGCGTCCGCCCCGGAGATTAGCGCCTGAAAGAAGACTATCGTCTCGGCGCCTTCGCGCATCACCGCGAGGAAGGCGGTCAATCCCAGCGCGATCGCGGGAGCGCCGCTCCGTTGCGCGCTCTTGAGCTTGCCCGCGATGAACTTGCCCCACTGCTCGGCTTGGGTCTTGGAGGTGAGCCACGAACTGACATAGAGCAGCGTGGCGGCCGCGAACAATTGAAAGACGCCCTCCAGCGTGTCGCTCGCGTTGTCGCTGATGAAATAATCTACCGCCAGCGCAAGCGCGAGGCTCGCGATTATCGCCGCGATCGCGCCCACATACACGCCGCGCAACCCGCGCTTATCGCCGATCTCGTGGGTCGCAGCCGCAAGCGCGACCACGACGAGCATCGCCTCCATCCCTTCGCGCATCAGGATTCCGAGCGAGTAGAGAAAATACGGAACGGTGTCGGGCGCGGTTGGCATAATTTAGATTACCCTACGAAAAATTGAGAATGATTCTCAAAATTGAAGCTATCGTTTTGCCGTCCCGATGTCAAATGGCGCCGCCCGCCGATTCCAACGCGGCCCCAACCCGATGCTTGCGGCAGCCGTGGACGGGTAGTAGCTTCAGTTCTGAAGCGTGCCCGCCGATTCGTCGTGCGTAAGGCCGCTTCAAGCATTTTTGGGGACGGGAGATGCAACTATGACGGTAAAAGCGTTCGTTCTAATCGATACTTCCCCCGGCAAGGCCCGCGAGGTGGCGGCGAAAATCCGGCAGGTCGGGGGAGTTTCAGTCGCCCATGCGGTCACCGGGCCGCACGACATTATCGCGATCGCCGAGGCCTCCGACGTTACCTCGCTCGGCGAACTCGTGGTCCAGAAAATTCAGAGCGTTCCGGGCGTCAATCGCAGCCTGACCTCGATCGTGGCGGATTGAACCCGAGGCGTGCCCGAGGGGTCATCCTGAGCGAGCGAAGCGAGTCGAAGGGTCTCGCCCAAAGCAGCCCTGAGCGATTAACCTGAACGGACGATGCGGGAGTCATATTTCGATGGCTGAGTTACCGGTAATCAAGCGGCTCAAGAAGGATTTGGAAACGCTCAAGCGCGAGCTGACAGTCGATTTGCCGAAGGAATTGGAGCGTGCCCGCGCGCATGGCGACCTGTCGGAGAACGCGGAATGGGCGATGGCGAAGCAGCGGCAGGAATTCCTCCGCGCGCGGGTCAACAACCTTGAATTGAGAATCGCGGAACTTATGACGATCGATCTCGACTCGATTCCGCGCGACACTGTGGGCCTCGGCAGCCGGGTCAAGCTGGAGGACCTCGACGAGGGCGTCGTCGCTGAGTTCGAGATCGTCGTGCCGGAGGAGGTGGATGGCGCGCAGAACCGGATTTCGCTCTCCTCGCCGCTCGGCAAGGCGCTAATCGGCAAAGCCGAGCAGGACGACATCGAGGTGGTGACGCCCAAAGGCAAGCGCGCCTACATGGTGAAGCGCCTCACCACCATCCACGTGCTGCTCGCCTCGGAGAACGGGAAGGGGAAGTAGGGGGCGTGGCGAAAATCCTAGCCGATAAGGCCATACAGCGTCTTCTCGGATCGGTCCTTGTAAACGCAGACGCTCAGATGATCAATCCGAACGGTATCGAGTTGCGCCTCGGCAAGCACGTGCTCTTTCATTCCACGGGCGAGGACGCTGAACTTGGGGAGGGAATTTTTCTCAAGGTGAGTCCCGGTGAGACCGTCGTGATTTCCAGTTTAGAACTGATAGACTTCAAGGCCGAAACCGTTCGCGGAATTCTGCCCGGTAAGATGCTGATGGGCCTCATCACGCCAACAACGACGATGATGAGAGAGGGAATTTCGCAAGTTGCCACGAAGATTGACGCGGGGTTTCGAGGTAATCTGAATTGGGGTCTTCGAAACGGCTCACTCAGAGACTTAACCCTTCGATACGGCGAACCCATCTTCAAGCTCACTCTCTTCGAACTTGGCGAGGACGAAAGTCCGGCGACTGCTTACGGAGAACGGTCAGGCGATAGCTACCAAGATACCGAAGGCATCCGCCGGTCATCGCGCCTCATTCCTGCCGATATCCCTAAAGACAAGGTCGTTTCCTCGAGCTTTAATAGGCTCGATCCCGTCAAACAGCTTCGAGAAGCGGGGTACCCGTTTGCGCATATCGGCACAGAACTCACCACCCTGCAGGGCAAATTTGAAGTCGTGTCGAGCGACGTACGGCTAATGCGGGACGAATTTCAGCGCCGGTCTACTGAACTATCCGACGAGATTCAGACTGAAACCAGCACATTAGCTAGAAAACTTGAAGAAGAACGAAAAAACGTCCTCGAAAGAGTAGAATCTCTCTTCGACCGCAAGTTCTTAAGGGTTGCGGGGATCATTATCGGAGCGATCCCCGTTATGTATGGCGGTGTAACGTTTCTCCAAGGCACCGGTCTTGGAGGAAATGCTGTTTCGTTCATTGCTATGGTGGCGGGCGTTGCCGTGGTCTTGCTGTCGTACGTGCTGACTCGTAGCGCAAGCTGAGAGAAGATACGACCATGGCGCGCAACTCGGTCGCTCAAAAAGGACCCACCGTAGCCCCCGACCGGGCATTGAAAGCGCTCACGCAGCAACTCGACAAACTCCAGAAACTTAAGAACCGGAAATACGAGGAAGCGGCCGCGGAGGAAACGGAATGGAACCACGTCACGCAAAGCATCATAGAGGCCGCATTCGGCGACCCCAGTCCAAGCCTGAGCAACTTTCATATGGCCAACGCCGCTGGCGAACATAACGTTATGGGCATTAGCCCACACCAGCGTCAGATCAATTTTGTGTTGCGGGTGAGAGAACAGGACGCCCTGTTGCGCGGCCTGATCAGCGCGCTCCGGCTTCGCCTCCCTGAGGAAGAAGTTAAGGGCGTGTACGAACCCGGCGAAGAGTACGCCTTTTACCGCGACCTGAGCTCCCTCATTCTGGCGGCCACGCAGGAAATCTTCATCGTCGATGCGTACCTCGACGAGCGAGTGTTTAACCTCTACGTCGAAAAGGTTCCCAGCAGCGCGACCGTCCGCATCCTCTCGAACAGAATAGGAGCCAACGTGGAAACGGTTGCAAGGATGTACGCCAAGAATAGGCCCCTCGAACTACGATCCAGCTCGGACGTGCACGATCGAGCGATCTTCCTCGACCAGCGCGGATGGGTTAGCGGGCAATCCCTTAAAGACGCCGCCAAAAGTAAGCCAACGTACTTGGTTGAACTCAATGCGCCATTGCTCGATGCCGCCAGAGAGGTTCATAACCGGCTTTGGGCGGCTGCCATAGTCGTCATCTAACCGATCAAGGTCCCGTCTTCATCAGCGACTTGAGCGAGGACTCGTGAGCCAAAAACGTTTGGGATTCTACCGGACAAGCCAGTGCTTTGCGCTGGCTTGGACCTTCAGAATCTCACGTAGGGAGGAATTGGTGTGGAATCACCGCCGAGCGCTGGATATCTCAGCCGGTGTTGCCCTACTGGTTGCCCCGCTTGCTCGTCGCGCTTGCGATGTGTTCTCATCGCCATCGCCCGCGCGTAATGATTGCCGCGGACTCCGCCCTTTAGCCGCGACAGGTCGTACTCGGCCCGCAAACCAGTATCCGTTTTCTTTGCCGACACCTTCTTCATGCCGCTTGCGCACCCTTATGGCCAGCGTTGCATATGCGCTCACTCCGCGTGGCGGAAGCCGATCGGGTGTTTCTTGGGTGGGTCAGGCGGCGCGAAGGTATCACATTTTGTGATAGCAACGCTTCCGTCTCCCGGTCCGTAGGCTGAAACATAAAGTCGCCGGGAAAGCGGCGGATGTTGCGCTTGACTTGCTGGCGCAGCGCAATGGGCTTTACCTCGTACAGTTCCGCGAGGTCCCCATCCAGCATGGCCTTCTTGCCGCGAATCAGGTAGATGCGGATCGCGATTCGCTCGATTGGAACGATCGGCGCCGGTTCGGTCATGCTACTTCTCGGTGTGCCATTGTTCGTTTATCTGGTCGCCGTTCGTATTGCTGAGCAGGATCGTTTTGCCGCCATCTGCAATCGCAAGGCTCTGGGTATAGCTGCCGCCGGTGCATCCGGGGGTCAAAGTGGAAAATGCGATCGAGGCGGCGCCGGTGCCGTCGGGATCGACAGTGTAGGTGCCTGAGATCTGCGCGTCGCACACCATTGTGCCGATCGTGTAGGTCTCATGGCCGGACAAATTGCCCTTGCCGTTGGAGATGAACACGCCCGTGCCGAGCAGCGGAATCAGACTCTCTCCGGTATTGGCTTGGCCGGAGAAAATGCCGGCGTAGGCGCCCTTAACGCTCGCCAGCGAAAAGCCACGGCCTGCCGCCGCGGCTCCATCGCCGATGCCGGAGAGCAAGAGCGCAGCCAGCGCGGCCGCGACGATTCCAATTCGTGCAAGTTTCATCATCTTCAATCCTCCTGAAATCGGCAGTAACCACAGATTACGCAGATTACCGCCGATTAAAATATTTCCTTCGTCTGTGAAATCCGCGCAATCTGCGGTTACTTTCCGATCTCGATGCTTTGCATCAGTCGCCGTATAGCGAATCGATCAGTTCCTTGTAATGCGCCTGCACCATTTTGCGGCGGACTTTGAGCGTCGGGGTCAGTTCGCCGTTTTCCTGAGTGAATTGCGGCACGATCGCGAAGGCCGCGATCGCCTCGACATCCGAAAGATTGCGGTTAATCTCGCGAATCCGCTCCTGAACGAATTGGCGCAGCGCGGGCGCCTTCGCGGTCTCCGGCTGTGCCGGATCGAGGTTGTTCGCCTTGAGGAAATCGCCGAGGTTTTCGTAATTGGGCACCAAGAGCGCCGCCAAGTGCTTGCGGCGGTCGCCCACGACGCAGGCCTGCGCGAGGTGCTTGTCGGCCAGCAGTTTGCCCTCGACGTAGGCGGGCGAGACATTCTTTCCGCCCGACAGTACGATGATTTCCTTCTTGCGATCGGTAATCGTGATGTAGCCCTCGAGGTCGATCGTTGCGATGTCGCCGGTATGGAGCCATCCCTTTTCATCGATCGCCTCCTTGGTTTCGGTCTCGTGCTTGTAGTAGCCCTTCATCACGCTGGGCCCGCGCGCGAGCAGTTCGCCGTCGGGGGCAAGCTCGATCTGGACGTGCGGCAGCGGCCTCCCGACGGTGCCGATCCGGGTCTTGCCGTTGTTCAGGTTGCACGATACCACCGGGCTGGCCTCGGTCAGGCCGTAGCCCTCGACGATCGGGAGTTCGGCGGCGGCGAAAAATTCGTTGACCTCGCGCGCCAGTGGCGCTCCGCCCGAGATTAGATAGCGCAATCGCCGCCCGAACAATCCGGTGATTTTGCTAAAGACGAGGCGGCGGTAAAGCGCCATCCCCATCGACAGATCGACCGGCACGCGTTTGCCCTGTTGGCGGAGTTCGGCCGCCCGCTTTCCCACCGCGACCGCCTCCTGAAAAAGCCGCCGGCGTATCGCGGGCGATTTTTCCACGGTGCGCATCACGCGGTCATAGACGGCTTCGAGCAAACGCGGCACGGTCAGGACGACGGTCGGCTCGACTTCGAGCAGGTTCGACGCGATCTGCGCGAGTCCTTCCGCGAATGCGACGATCGCCCCGGCGCACATCACCGTGTAATAGCCGGCGGTGCGCTCGAATGCGTGCGCGATCGGCAGGAACGAAAGCGTCATGTCGGCTTCGCCGAGCGAGAGCACCGTGAGCGAGTCGTCGCAATTGGCGAGGAGGTTCCCGTGCGTGAGCATCACGCCCTTCGACGTGCCGGTGGTGCCGGAGGTGTAGATGATCGTCGCGACGTCGTCGCGGCTTCCCGCCACGGCGGGCGCTCCGGTTTCGGCGCCGATCGAGACCAGCGTCATCACGGCGGGTGCCGTTTCCGACGCCGGTTGCGGTTCGGCGCTGCGATGCATCGCGATAAGGCCGCCGACGTCCGGCAGTTCGCTCCTAAGCCCGGCGAGTTTCCCGATCATGGCCGCGCCGTTCACGAACACGAATTTCGCGCCCGAATCGTTCAGCACGTGGGCGGTCTCTTCCGTGCCGCTGGTGGTGTAAAGCGGCACGACGATTCCGCCCAGTCCGAGCACCGCCTGATCGGCGACAATCCATTCGGGGCAATTTTCGGAGAGGATTGCGACGCGGTCGCCCGCCTTGACACCCAAGTTGGCAAGGCCGGCGCGCAGCTTGCCGATCGCCTCCGAAAGATCGCCCCACGAATGGCCGATCCAAGCCTTGTCGCGTTTGTCCCTTAGAAAAACGCGCCCGGGATGTTTTTTGACCCGCGCTTCAAAGGCCTGGGCAAGAGTGTTTACCTGTTCAAGCATAAGCAGCCGAAACCTCCGAGTCCCGCTCGCCGATGCCACCGCGGCGACATCCGAGTTGTAGCGAAAAGCGCCGCCGCCGCCAATCCCGGCGGAGGATTAGCGTTGCTTGCGCGAGCGCGGCGGCATTTTTCGCATTGCTAATGGCCAAGCGCCGGTGCATAATGGCCTTCAATTCGTGGCGGAGCGAGCCTCACGGCAGGCAATCCCAAGACCGCGCCCGCCCAGCCCCGTCCGCTGGTGTTCCTCCGATGAGTTCGAGATAAGGCTCCGATGCTTCAGCATCTGTGGTTTCCGCCGGACATATCGACTTACGGGCCGAGGATCGACTTTCTCTTCGAGTTGATCATGTGGATCGCGCTCGCCGCGTGGTGCGCGACGATGTCCACAATGGCGGTCTTTATGATTCGCTATCGCCATCGCCCCGGCCGTAAGGCGGAGTATATCGCAGGCGGCCGGCGGCTCGAAATCGCCTGGACCGCGGCGGCCGCTGCGGTCCTGCTCGCTCTCGCGGTGGTGTCGCGCTCGACTTGGGCGGCGATCGAGTCGGGCGGGCCGCCGGGCGATGTCTTCTATAAGGTCATGGGCCGGCAATTCAATTGGGAGATAACCTACCCGGGAGCGGACGGAAAGTTCGGCGCGGGCAAGTTCGGGGCGAGAAACGGGTTCACGATCCCGAACGAATTGCACGTGCCGGTCAATCAGGTCGCGCGAATCGAATTGACCTCCAAGGACGTGATCCACGGCTTTTACATTCCCACGCTCCGGCTCCAGCAGGACGTGGTTCCCGGGCGAACGATCCGGGTCTGGTTCAAAGCGACGAAGATCGGCGCTTACGAAATCGCATGCGCGCAATTGTGCGGCTTCGGCCATTTTGGGATGCGCGGCGTGCTGACCGTCGAATCGGAGGCGAACTACCGAACGTGGCTCGCGGCCCATTACGCGGGGAACCGATGACTCCCGATTCGTCCAGCGCGGCCGGCGCGGGAGGCATTTGGCGATGAGCGGCGCGGCGGCGATAGTGGCGCAGGGCGCGCCCGCAGGGCCGCGCGAGTTGGGCTTCGTGCGCACTTATATTTTTTCCACCGATCACAAAACGATCGCGCGCCAGTTCATGGTCTTCTCCCTGTTCATGATGGCGATCGGCGGCTTGATGGCGATGCTGATGCGGCTCGATCTGGGATGGCCCGACACGCAATGGAGCTTCCTCAGCGTCTTTCCGCAGTTCATCCAAAACGACAACGCGATCGTCCCGAACACCTACAACGCGATCTTCACGATGCACGCGACGATCATGATCTTCTTTGTGATCGTGCCGATGCTGGTAGGATGCTTCGGCAATTTCCTGATTCCCCTGATGATTGGCGCGCGGGAGATGGCCTTTCCGCGGCTCAACCTGCTCTCGTTCTGGCTGAGCGTGGCGGCCGGCGCGATTCTGCTGTCGTCGTTCTTCGTGCCGGGGGGAGCGGCGGCGGCGGGATGGACCTCATACGCGCCGCTATCGGACGTCCCGATGTATAGCGGATCCGATTGGGGCCAGAACCTCTGGTGCATCAGCCTGATGGTGCTGGGCGTGGCTTCGCTGCTGGGGTCGATCAATTACCTTACGACGATCGTCAACCTGCGGACCGAGGGGATGACCTTCTTCCGCCTGCCGCTCGCGATCTGGTCGCTGTTCGTTACGGCGATCCTGCTGTTGCTCGCGATGCCGGTGCTGACGGCGGCGCTCGCGCTCATGCTGTTCGACCGGCTTGCCGGGACACATTTCTATCTGCCGGGCGGCGGCGGCGAGCCGCTCTTGTGGCAGCATCTGTTCTGGTTCTTCGGCCAGCCTGAATTGTACATTATGATCCTGCCCGCGATGGGGATCGTATCGGACCTCCTCTCGGTATTCTCGCGCAAGCCGATTTTCGGTTACCGCGCGATGGTTTACGCGACCATGGCGATCGCGTTCCTGTCGTGGATCGGGTGGGGACGGCACATGTTCGTCTCCGGGATGGACCCGGCGCTGGGCACCGGCTTTATGGTGGCCACGATGGCGATCGCAGTGCCGTCGGCGGTTAAGACCTTCAACTGGCTGGGCACGCTGTACCGGGGCGATATCCATTACCCGACCCCGATGCTGCACGCGCTTGCGTTCGTCGCACTGTTCGTAATCGGCGGATTGTCGGGCATCTGGCTGGCAAGCTCGCCCGTGGATATGTACCTTCACGACACCTACTTCGTCGTCGGCCACATCCATTACGTGCTCTTCGGTGGCAGCCTGTTTGCGATTTTCGGCGCGATTACCTACTGGTATCCGAAAATGTTCGGGCGCATGATGAGCGAGCCGCTCGGCAAGATTCATTTTTGGATCACGTTCGCGGCGTTCAACTGCACGTTTTTTCCGATGTTCATCCTTGGAATGGGCGGCGAGATGCGCCGGGTTTACAATCCGCTCCAGTACGATTACCTAAAGCCGTTGCAGGGAATTAACGTGTTCATCTCGATAAGCGCCTTTGCGCTCGGCGCCGCGCAATTCATCTTCCTCGCCAACCTGATCTGGAGCGCGATCCGCGGAGAACCGGCCTCCGAAAACCCGTGGCGCGCCAACACTTTGGAATGGACCACGGCCTCGCCGCCGCCGCCCGGCAACTGGATTGGCCCGGTCCCCGCGGTTTATCGCGGACCTTACGAATACAGCTTGCCCGGCGCCGAGGAAGACTTCCTTCCGCAATCGCGCCGGGTCGAACCGGCCGCGGCGGCAGGGTAGGCTGGGGGCGCCGCGTAGAGGACTATTGCGAATGGGTTCTATCGTCCATCGAATTTTTACCGATCGCCGGGCGTTCCATCGCTTCGCGGTGCTGACCGCCGCCGCCACCTTTTGCTTGATCTTTATCGGAGGGTTGGTCACCTCGACCGGGTCCGCGCTTGCCGTCCCCGATTGGCCGCTGGCCTTCGGCAAGCTTATCCCGGCGTGGCGCGGCGGAATCCGCTTCGAGTTCGGCCATCGCGTGGCGGCCGCCGTGGTCGTGATCCTGACGCTCGTCCTATTGATTTGGTCGCGCTGGGCGGAGCCGCGCAAATGGGTCCGCGGGCTGGTAATCGCCGCCTTCGGCATAATTATCGTGCAGGCGATTCTGGGCGGCCTCACGGTCCTGTTCGAGCTTCCGCTCGCGCTCGCGGTGGCGCACGCGGGGACGGCGCAGGCGCTTTTCTGCTTAATCGTGTCGATCGCAATCTTCACCAATCCCGCCTGGGACGAGGCCCATCGCGCCGAAGCACCTGCTGCGCGAATCCCGCTCGTGCGGCTGGCCGCAATTACGGTTGGCGTCATCTACCTGCAAGTCCTGATCGGCGCCGTGATGCGCCACATGGGCGCGGGCCTTGCGATTCCGGAGTTCCCGCTCTCGTTCGGCCGTCTCGTGCCGCCGGTCTTCGACGCGCGCATTGCGGCCAATTTCGCCCATCGCTGCGGCGCGATCGTTGTAACCGCGATGGTGATATGGACCGCCGCGCGCGCGCTCCGCGCGGGCGAAGCTGCGGCGCCGTTGCGCCGCCCCGCGATCGGGCTGTTGCTGCTCCTTGCCATCCAAATCACGTTGGGCGCGTTTACGATATGGACCGAGCGCGAGGTGCTGATTACGACCGCCCACGTCGCGGTGGGAGCCGCCGTGCTCGCGACGAGCCTTGCGCTCACGCTCCGCGCGTATCAGGTCTTCGGCCTGCCTCACCGCGCAGGCGTCTCGATCGCCTCCAGTGTGGCTGAACCTCCTGTTGAACCGCCGGTGCGCGCATGAACGCGAAAGCCGAAGTTGCCCGCGGGGGCATCGCGATTCCGCGCGGCCACCCGGCCGATTACTTCGCGCTGACCAAGCCGCGCATTGTCCTAATGGTGCTGGTGACGACGCTGGCCGGATTTTATCTCGGCGCGTCCGCGGGCGATCCGGCCGCACCACTGGACGCGATGCGCGCAGTCGAGCTTTTGATCGGCACGGCGTTCGCCGCCGGCGGAACGCTCGCGCTCAACCAGTATTTCGAGCGCGACACCGACGCGATGATGAACCGCACGCGCCATCGCCCGCTCCCGGATTTGCGGATGCGCCCGGGAGAGGCGCTCGCCTTCGGCGTCCTCGCGTGCGCGGCGGGCCTCGTCTATCTCCTGTTCGAGACTAACTGGCTGTGCGCCGCTGTAACCGCCGCGATCACGCTTGTTTATCTCGGCCTGTACACGCCGATGAAGCGGAGAAGCTGGATGTGCAACGTCGTCGGCGCGATTCCCGGCGCGCTGCCTCCGGTCGCGGGATGGGCGGCGGCGCGCGGCGACATCGCCATGCTGCCGATTCTCCTGTTCGCGATCATGTTCCTGTGGCAGTTGCCGCACACGTTCGCGGTCGCGCGGATGTTCCGCGCCGATTTTACGCACGCCGGAATCCACATTCTTCCGCCCGACAACGCCCGCGGCGGCAATCCGTCGAATCCGGTGGTCATCGGCGCGTGCCTGGGGCTGGTGGCTACCGCAATCGTCCCCTCGGCGTTCGGCTACGCCGGACTCGCTTACCCGCTAATCGGTTCCGCACTCGGCCTTGCGCTGCTCGGCTTCGGATGGGCGATGATCCGCGACCCGGAAAACAGGAGCGCGGCGCGCCGCCTCCTGCTCGCATCGCTGGTCTATCTGCCGGCCGTCCTGCTCGCGCTCGTCCTGAATCGATGAACGCGCCTGCCGATCGCGATGCCGTGGGCGAACCCGTTCGTACTAATTGGCGGGCGCGGTGGCTATTGCGATCGGCGCGATTCTCCACGGTGCGGGGCGGCGCGCCGCACGCGGCGAAGAAATTCCTCGCGCCGCGGCGATTGTGAAGCGATGAGCGAGGCCGTCGCCGCAACCGGCGCCGATTTCGTCCGCCAAGATGTGCCGCCGGATTCCGCCCGGATCGGAAGGTGGATGTTCATCGCGGGTGACGCGATGGTCTTCGGCGCGGCGCTCGCCGCTTACGGCGCACTCAGGTTCCGCAACGTCAATTGGCCGAATCCCGCCGCGACCCTCGGAATCGGACTCGCCGCGATCATGACCTTCGTCCTGCTCGGATCGAGCTTCACGATGGCCGTGGCGATCGCGGGTATCCGGCGCGGAGATCGAGGGAAATTCCGCATCGGACTGGCGCTCACGATTATCGGCGGGGTGGTATTCCTTTCGATGCAAGCGTTCGAGTGGCATCGCCTCATTTGGGACGAACGCCTGTCGATCCAAACGAGCCTCTTCGCCGCGGCGTTCTTCCTCCTGACCGGGTTCCAGGGAATGCACGTGGCGGGCGGCATTATCTACAACGCCGTCCTGTATGTTCGCGGCCGTTCCGGCAAGCTGCCGGTAGAAACAACGGAATCGGTGGAAATCGCGGGACTGCACTGGCATTTCGTCAACATAGTGTGGATATTAATATTCACTTTTGTTTATTTAATGTGATTCAATTTCCGATATAGTCCGATGGCGAGTGAAGTAACCGATCGCTCCGCGATAGAATCGGAGTCCGGGCCCGGCGAGGCGAACAATTTAGGTGTCTTCGCGTATTTGGCCATCCTAATCGCGGCGCAAGTGGCCGTGTATTTTGCCGGGTTCCCGGCCTCCGTCCGAGCAGGACTGCTGATCGCGCTCGGAGCCGCAAACGCCGTCTTGAGCGCCATCTACTTCATGGGCTTGGCGTTCGAGCGCAAAACGTTATGGGCGATCGCCGCGGTGCCGGCAATTCTTGCGATCCTCTGTTACTTCGCGATGCTGCCCGATTTGAGCCATCGTACCTGGGCGCACACACCGGAGCATCGAACCGCCGCCCCCGCGATGCCACCCGCCGGTACCGCGCCGGCGGCTTCCCTTCGCCGCCGCCGCCGCTTATCCTGAAGTTGGCGCGGAGCCGGCCTCGATCTTTGCCTAGCGGTGCCGCTCCCACCGCGAAAGGAGATTTAAATGATCGACGCTTATTTCTGGCCCACGCCCAACGGCTACAAAATCACCGTGATGCTCGAAGAGATCGGGCTTAAGTACAACATCGTCCCTGTCAATATCGGCGCGGGCGATCAGTTCAAACCCGAGTTTTTGAAGATCAGCCCGAATAACAAAATGCCCGCGATTGTCGATCCGGACGGCCCCGATGGACAGCCGATTTCGATTTTCGAGTCGGGCGCGATTCTGATGTACCTCGCCGAGAAAACCGGGAAGCTGATGCCCACCGGCACGCGCGGCAAGTATAATGTAATCGAATGGCTGATGTTCCAGATGGGGAGCGTTGGCCCGATGCTCGGACAGGCGCATCATTTCCGCGTCTATGCGCCCGAACGAATCCCGTACGCGATGGATCGTTATACCAACGAGGCCACGCGCATCTACCGGGTAATCGACAAGCGGCTCGGCGAGGCGAAGTATCTCGCGGGCGATTATTCGATCGCGGACATCGCGACTTATCCGTGGCTCGTGCCGCACAATATGCAGGGGCAGGCGCTCGATGACTATCCGAACTTGAAGCGATGGTATGAGGAACTGCGCGCGCGTCCCGCCGTGCAGCGGGGATTCGCCGCGATGGGCGAGGAGATCGCCAAAATGAAGGCGGCATCGAAGCAGCCCGCGGCAAGTGACAAGGATCGCTGGGAGAACCTGTTCGGCAAGAAGCAGTACGAGCGCCGCTAAGCATTTACCACAGATTTCACAAATTACACAGAAAGGGAGGTTCTAATCGGTGAAATCCGTGGATTCCGCTGCGACCGTCGGCGCGCGCCCGCTTTTGATTTTTGACGGTGATTGTGGCTTTTGCCGCTATTGGGTGCATTATTGGGAACGGCTCACGGAAGGCAAAGTTGATTACGCACCCTATCAGGAGGCGGGAGCGCGTTATCCGCAAACCCCGGAGGCGGAGTTCCAGCGCGCAATCAAATTCGTCGCGCCGGACGGGAGAGTCGCCAGTGCCGCGGAAGCCTGCTTTCTAGTCCTGAGTTTCGCAAGCGGCAAAGGCATCTGGCTATCTCTTTACCGGAAGCTTCCGGGATTTGCGCCGCTCGCCGAGCGTTCATACGCCTTCGCCGCCGCTCATCGCAATGCCTGTCTCCGGCTAAGCCTCCTGCTCTGGGGACGTGATTACGCGCCGCCGCGCTTCGATTTGGTTTCATGGTTTTTTCTGCGCGCGGTGGGAATTGTCTATCTGATCGCGTTTGCCTCGTTCGGCGCGCAGGCATTGGGACTCATCGGCAGCCGCGGCATCCTGCCGCTTGCCGGGTTCCTGGATGGCGCCCGCGCGCAACTCGGCGTGGAGGCCTACTGGCTATTCCCGATGGTCTTCTGGGTCAACTCAAGCGATTTTGTAATTCAAGCAGTATGTTGGGCCGGTGCGATCCTGTCGATGCTGCTGATTTTCAACGTGATTCCCCGCATCAGCCTGCTCTGCCTGTATCTGCTCCATCTGTCGATCGTCTGCGCAGGAGAGACGTTCATGAGTTTTCAATGGGATACCCTGTTGCTCGAAGCGGGGTTCCTCGCCCTATTTCTGAGCGTCGCGCGGCGGCCCGCAATCTGGCTATTGCGATGGCTGCTGTTCCGGCTCATGTTCCTGTCGGGCGCGGTCAAGCTGCTGAGCGGCGATCCGCATTGGGCCAACCTGACTGCCCTCTATTATCATTTCGAGACCCAGCCGCTGCCGACTCCGATTGCCTGGTATGCCTACCATCTGCCGCACGGACTGCTGCGCTCCGCAACGCTGGGAAACTTTATCGTCGAATTGGGGCTGCCGATTCTGATTTTCTGCCCGCGGCGGATGCGGTTTGCCGCGGCGTTCGGCTTTATCTCGTTGCAGACGTTGATCGCGCTGACCGGAAATTACGGGTTTTTCAACCTCCTGACGATCGCCTTGTGTCTTCCGCTGTTCGACGACGCGGCACTAAGCGCGATTGTTCCGCATCGCATCGCCGGATTTGTTCAGCCGCGCGCGCAAGAAATCGAGCCGTCGCGTCCGACTGCCCGCGTCGCGGATGTCGCCGCAATGGCGATGGTGCTACTCAGCATAATCGAGATTCACGCGATGCTCACCGGGCGAATCTCTCTGCCGGGCGCGCTAATCACCGAAGCGGTCGAGCCGCTGCATATCGTCAATACCTACGGACTGTTCGCGGTGATGACGACGAGGCGGCCGGAAATCGGCATCCAAGGATCGGACGACGGCGAACATTGGCGCGATTATGCGTTCAAGTACAAGCCGAGCGGGACCCGCCGGGCGCCGCCGTGGGTCGCCCCGTACCAGCCGCGGCTCGACTGGCAGATGTGGTTCGCCGCGCTCGGCAACGCCTCCCAAAATCCCTGGTTCATCCGATTTCTTCAACGGTTGCTGGAGAACTCGCCGCACGTGACGGCGCTGCTGGCCAACAATCCCTTCCCCGGCAAGCCCCCTCATTACGTGCGCGCCATTCTCTATGACTATCGCTTCTCCGGCTACAAGGATAAAGAGACCACTGGAGCATGGTGGGTGCGAACGCCGGAGGGATACTACTACCCGCCGGTCGCCCTGGCGGAACCGTCGCGGTAGCGGAAGCATTCATCTCAATAGCTCCATGTACAATGCCAACGGTGGGGGCTTGGATTATGGCGTCGGCCGCCTGCATTTTAACTGTTCCGCTTGAGCGCAGCGGTCCAGACGGCGCGTAGCGCCGCGCATAACTCATCGATCGTACCGTCGTTGTCGATTACGAGCGCCGCGTGCTTGGCGCGATCGGCGTCGCTCAATTGCGCGCGGAGGCGTGCCTCGATTTCGGCCGGCTTGAGTCCCCGCTCGCGCTCGACCCGATCGATCACCGCCGCGCGCGCCGCGCGCACCAGCCATACCTCGTCGCACAGCGAAGTCCATCCCGCCTCGATTAGGATCGCCGCCTCCACGACTATTGGAAGTGTCTCGCCGCGCGCGCGTCGCGCCGCAATTTCCACCGCGATCGCATCGCGAGTGGCCGGCCACACGATATCGGTGAGGCGGCGCAATTCTTCGGGCTTGCCGAATACGATCGGTCCCAGCTTCTTTCTATCGATCGTGCCGTCCGGCGCGAGAATGCCGCTGCCGAATGTCGCCACGACTTTATCGTAGGCGGGGCCGCCAGGCGCGTACGCCGCGTGCGCGGACTTGTCGGCGTCGATCACCGGCGCGCCGAATTCGGCGAGGATTTTTGCCGCAGTGCTCTTGCCGGAACCGATTCCTCCGGTGAGTCCGATTGTCAGCATCGTTAGCCTGTCGCCTCGCGCTTCCATGCTTGAATATTGTGCAAGTGGCTAAAGAAGCCACCTTGGGCCATTAGCTCATCGTAGGTTCCTTGCTCAACAATAGAGCCGTCGCGCAGCACTAGGATGCGATCGGCGGCGCGAATCGTCGACAGCCGGTGCGCGATCACGATCGTGGTCCGCCCGCGCATCGCCTCGCGCACCGCCGCCATTACCAGCGATTCGGTTTCAGTGTCGAGCGCGCTGGTCGGCTCATCCATTATGAGAATCGGCGCGTCCTTGAGCAGCGCGCGCGCAATCGTGACGCGCTGCGCCTCGCCCTCTGACAGAATATGCCCTCCCTGTCCCACCGGCTCGTCGATTCCCTTGGGCAATCGCGCGAGGACCGGGCCGAGCTGCGCCTGTTCCGCCGCACGCCGCACGTCCGCGTCGCTCGCGCCGGGCCGCCCAAACGCGATATTGTCGCGCATCGTCGCGCCGAGCACGAGGGGCGGTTGGAGGACCATCGCGATATTTTTCCGCAACGATTCCAGCGTCGCACTCCTTATATCGATCCCGTCGATTCGCACCATCCCTTCGTTCGGGTCGTAAAAGCGCGCGAGCAGGCTCGCCATCGTGGTTTTTCCCGCGCCGCTCGGCCCGACGATCGCGATCGTCTCGCCCGCGCGTGCCGTGAAGCTAATTCCCTTCAGCACCGGCCGCTCCAGGTCGTAGCCGAACGTGACGCGATCGAATTCGGCTTCCCCGCGCACGCGCGCGATCGCGGTTGCGCCGGGGCGATCCTTGATTTCTGGATCGATATCGAGCAGTTCGAGGCAGCGTCTAAGTCCCGCCTTGGCGCCCTCGATCTGTCCGAGAGTCTGCGAAATCTGGTTGAGCGGAGCGTAGAGCGAGGCCAGATAAGCGGTGAATACCACCAGATCGCCAATCGTGAGCGCACCGCTCATCGTGTGGCGCGCGCCGATATAGATCACGAGCGCCGTACCCGCTGCGATAGTCATTCCCACCGCACCCGCATAGATGGTTTGCAGAGTATATAGTCTGAGCGTCGCGCCGAGGCTTTCGCCGCTCGATTCGACGAACTCGCGGTACGATTCGCCTTCGCGAGTGAACGCCTGCACGACGTGAATCGCGGCGAGCGCGCGGTGCGCGACGGTGTAGAGCCGGCTCTCCTTGACTCGCGTGAGGCCGGCGATTCGGTCGATTCGGGAGCTGATCGACGCGATCAAAACGAACAGGACCGGCAGCACGCCCAGCGCGACAATCGTCATCTCCGCGTCCATCCTCACCATCACCGCGAACATCCCGCCGAGCAGAATGAGCGCCGAGACGATCGGAAAGAAGCCGTTCATTCCGATGGTCTGGATCGAGTAGGTATCGTAGGCGATTCGTACCATCAGGTCGCCGATTTCGCGCCGACGATGGAACGAGAGCGACAACCGCTGCAAATGACCGAACAGGCGCGCGCGCAGGTCGTTCACCATCCGCTGGCCGATTGAAATAGTCAGGTAGTTCGTGGCTACGTTGAGAATTCCGAGCACGGCGTAAATCGCGACGATGCTCAGGCATGCGGCCGCCAGCAACTCCTCGCGCGGCATCGATGGAATCCATCCGCCCGTCATCGGCGCCGCGCGCAGCACGTTGTCGATTACCACTTTGAGCGGCCACGGCTTCAGTACTTCGGCCGCCGACGCGAGCGCCACTCCGGCGAACGCGAGCGCGAGCCGCCCCGCGTATCGACTCATCCCGCGGAGCGCGTGGCCGTATAGTTCGAGGGTGCTCATTTGACGGCCATCCCTGCTTCGCGAGCCGCGGCGGCGATCGGCGCCGGAATCCGGCGGATTCGATTCAGCGCGGCGGCGCCGGCTGCTATCGCAACGCAAGCAGCCGCGGCAACAGCGCCGAGAATCGACGCTCCCGCCACGAAGGCGGCGATTGCCGCGAACCCTGCGACCGCAAGCATGCGCCGCGTTGCGATTCGGGTTCGCCACACCAATTCGATCGCGCCGTCCTTGCGC
Source organism: Binataceae bacterium (SeqCode) (assembly GCA_050736715.1). Taxonomy (GTDB): domain Bacteria; phylum Desulfobacterota; class Binatia; order Binatales; family Binataceae; genus Binatus. Next base: position 30,630 of record JBOHWK010000143.1, read on the forward strand.
CGGAGCGCGTTGATCGGAATCCGGACGAGGGGCGGCACGATGATTTCCAGATCGTAGGATTGAAAGCCGTCGGTCGCCGCGGCCGCCATCCCGCGCCGCACGAGCGCATCGTGAAGCGCGGCGAGTAGTTTCGCCGATTCGATCGGGACGCCGCCGGCGGCGGGTCCAAATTCGATTCGGCCGGAGAACTTGAGATCCTCCAGCGATAATTTAGTTCGCCCCGGCGCGAAGCTCCATTTGATTCGTTCGCGGGCAAAACTGCGAACCGATGGACCCAGCAGATTGAGTATCCACAAGCGAAGGCGCGCGGCCGCTCCCGATTGCACCGGCGGAAGCGGCGCTGCGATCGCGCCGGCCGCGGCGGCCAGCAGTGAACTAGCTATTCCGATCCAGCCGAGCGCGCCCAGAGAGCCGCTTACCAACCCAAGGATCGCGAAGAGGACCGACAGTTTAATCCAGTAGATTGAAAGCGGAATCTCCAAAATCGACGGGCCTGCGGAGTAGGCGCTTTGAAACAGGCCGCGCCCGAACTCGCCGTAATAGACGCGCGCGCCGCCAAGGATCGCCGCAAGCCCCGGCGCGCCTCCGTAGATTCCGCCGCCCGCCGCCGCGCGATTCGGATATTTGCGGTAGAGCAGCCCCTCGCCCGCGCCATAGCCCCATTGCTGGCGGAGGTAAGCGCCGAGCGTCGCCCGCCGTTCGTGAATCACGACCGCGCCGGGCGCATGGACGAGCACTCCGTCCACGGCGGCGAGCCGCCACGACAGATCGACGTCGTCGCCCGCAGCCGTAAAGATCGGGTCGAAGCCGCCGGCGCGATCGAGCGCGGCCCGCGCGATCGCCATGTTGCAGCCGCACAATTGCGACAGCCCGCCGCCATCGGCGCGCACCTCGCGCGGGAGGCCGGGCGCGGCGGCCATCGCGGCCGCGCTTCCGGATTCTATGGGTGGCGCGAAATTCGGGCCGCCCGCGCCGGCGGCGCCGTGCCGGACGATTGCCTCGACTAAATGGTATAGCCAATCGCGATCCGCCCGCGCGTCGGCATCGAGGAAGGCGACGATCTCGCCCGACGATGCCGCGATCCCCGCATTGCGCGCCGCGCCGAGTCCGCGATGCGCCGTCTTGATCGTACGGACGCCGGCGCATTCCGCGATCGCCGCGGTGGGATCGGTCGAACCGTCGTCCACAACGATAATCTCAAAATCGGGGTAATCGACCTGCTTCAGCGATTCGAGGCATTCGCCGAGCGTCGTCGCGGCGTTGTATGCGCATACGATCGCGCTGGCTTTGGGAGACGAGTTGAGACGAGGCGGGAGCGCGCCGCGAAAGACTTCGCCGACGGCATTGAAGGCAGGCTTGGGCGAGCGATCGCGCCGCGTGAGGCCGAACGCCCAATCGGAAATCTCGCAGCCGCCCGTGTGCCATTCGTCGGTGAAGGCGAACACGATGAATCCAGACAGCCCGATTTTGAATGCGGCCCGCGATTGCCACGCGAGCAGTTCCGCCTGATGGGCCTCACCTTCGCGAATCGTGTCCATCCCGGTTTCGCTCAGCACGACGGGGAGATCGCCCGTGATCGCCATCAGATGAGTCAGGTAGCGGCGATAGTCGGTTTCGTCGTGAAGATAGACGTTGAACGAAATGAAATCGAGGAAGCTGAGGTCGAGGTATTCGGTTGACGGATAGTTGGAATAGGTAAATGACGCGTCAGGATCGGCCTGCTTGCCGAGGTCGCAAAGTTCCGCGATATAACGGCTAATCGCGCGCGGCCCATGCCAGCGCACGATATCCGAACGAACCTCGTTGCCGAGGCTGAAGGCCAAAATCGTAGGCCCCGCGGCGCGCAACTCCGCGACGGTCTTGCGAATCGCCGCGCGCGTCTCGCGCATCAGGTCGGGCGAATCCAAAATCGCCATGTGAAATGGCCACGGAATCCCAACCATCAGGCGGATGCCCGCGCGCTCCGCGGCCTCGACCAGCCAGAGCGGGGGCGGGACGTAGAGCCGGGCGAGATTCGCGCCCAGTTCGCGCATCAGGGCGAAGTCCGCCGCGGCGCGCTCCGGCTCGGGGTATCGCTCGCCGCGCGAATTCGGCGTGAACGGGCCGTACGAGACGCCTCGAATCATGAATTTGTCCGCACCGTCCCAGAGGTATTTTCCGCGCGCGGCGATGCGGTCCATGACCGATGAGCTAATCCCAAAGCGGACCCCCGCGCAACGCGGTCATCCCGCCCCTTCACCGGCGCGGCATTGCAGCCTAAGATCGCGGCAACGCTTGCCGTTCATAGGGAGGACGCTCATGCGATCGCATACGAAATATCTTACGATGAAGGTGTCGGCGCGGATGGACTTCGTGAACATCACCGGCGAGGTTGCAAAGGCCGTCGCGGAAAGCGGCGTGCGCGAGGGCTTGTGCCTGGTCAACGCGATGCACATCACAGCATCGGTCTTTATCAACGACAACGAGCCGGGGCTGCACGAGGATTACAAACGATGGCTCGAATGGCTTGCGCCGTACGATCCCAGCCCCGAGCGGTACCATCATAATCGCACCGGCGAGGACAACGGCGACGCCCATCACAAGCGGCAAGTGATGGGGCGCGAGGTGGTCGTGGCGGTGACGGCGGGTAAGCTCGATTTCGGCCCGTGGGAGCAAATCTTTTACGGCGAGTTCGACGGCCGCCGCCCCAAGCGCGTGCTGATCAAAGTGATCGGCGAATAGATGCGCACGAGCGGGCAAATCGCGTAAGCTGGCCGGCATGGCCACCGATGCAATCGCGGCGTATGTCGATCGACTCTGGGCCGAATCGGTCCTCTCCGAGCTAATCGAATACGTGCGCATCCCGAACAAGTCGGTCGCGTTCGATCCCGAATGGGCCGCGCACGGCCACCTGGATCGCGTCGCGGAGCGATTCGCCGGATGGGCGCGCCGCCAGCCGATTCGCGGAATTAGCGTCGAAATCATTCGGCTTCCCGGGCGCACGCCGCTGCTCTTCATCGAGGTTCCCGGCGCATCGAACGATACCGTCCTGCTCTACGGACACCTGGACAAACAGCCGGAGATGGCGGGATGGCGCGAGGGGCTTGGCCCGTGGACACCCGTTATCGAAGGCGATCGACTTTACGGGCGCGGGGCGGCCGACGACGGCTACGCGATGTTCGCGTGCCTCGGCGCAATCGGCGCGCTCGATGCGGCCGGGATTCCGCACGCGCGATGCGCCGTACTGATCGAGGCGTGCGAGGAGAGCGGCAGCTTCGACCTGCCGTATTATATCGATCGTTTGGCGGCGCGCATCGGGCGGCCCGGCTTCGTGATCGCGCTCGATTCGGGATGCGGCGATTACGCGCGGCTCTGGTGCACGACTTCGCTCCGCGGCCTTGTCGGAGGAACGCTCAAGGCCAAAGTGCTCAGCGAGGGCGTCCATTCGGGCGACGCGGGCGGAATAGTGCCGGATAGTTTCCGGATTGCGCGGATGCTGCTCAGCCGCATCGAAGATGAACAAACGGGCCGGATTATCGCGCGGGAATTTCATGCGCCGATACCGGCCGCGCGAAAACGCGAGGCCACCCAAGCGGCAAAAATTCTGGGCCGCGACGTTTACAGCAAGTTCCCGTGGGTGCCGAAGATGAAGCCGCTCGCGGCGAATCCCACGGAGCTGATCCTGAATCGCACGTGGCGCCCCGCACTCGCGGTGATCGGCGCGGAGGGGCTGCCGCCGAGCGCCAACGCCGGCAACGTATTGCGGCCCGCGACCTCGCTCAGCGTATCGCTCCGATTGCCGCCGGCCTGCGATGCCAAAGCCGCGACGCGCAAGCTAAGGGAGTTGCTCACGAAAAACCCGCCGTATGGCGCGCTGGTAAGCTTCACTCCGACGTGGGGTGCGCAAGGATGGGACGCGCCCCCGCTCGCGCCGTGGCTGGCGCGGAGCCTCGACGCGGGATCGCGCGCATACTTCGGCCATCCGATGGCGAGCATGGGCGAGGGCGGTACGATCCCGTTCGCGAATCTGCTGGGCGCGCGCTTTCCCAAGGCGCAGTTCCTGATTACGGGCGTGCTGGGGCCGCATGCCAACGCCCACGGCCCCAACGAATTCCTGCATATCCCCACGGCGAAAAAAGTGACCTGCTGCGTCGCGCGCGCAATCGCGGGTCATTGCAATCGGGCGGGCGGGTGAGTCGGGAGAAGGAACGTAAGAACAGTCGCCACCGATCGGTGGGCGATAGAGAGGTCCGCCGGTTGGCGGGGTCGTACCCAAGCCCGACGGTTGAGGTCCCCTGGACGATTTGCGTCGAGCGGTTGGCCTCGTCCCACGTGTAATCCACCGCGCTCGCCTGCCCCGTCACCGACATCTGCAAGCGCCGCCCCGCCGGATCGTATTCGTAGGAGACCATGCCCAAAGCCGTGTCACTACCCGCTGGGGTGAATGTTTCCGAGGTGAGCGCGTTGGTTAAATTATCCAGCCCGCCATCTCCCATGTAATTCCGCACGATCGTCATCTTCCACAACTTTCGGTAATGGCTCGGAATCTTTCGCACGCACATCTACGTCCAAGACTTATGGTCACCAGACAGAAGCCGCGGGACGCCGGATAGCGGAGCGGATGACACAATTCTGCCATCGGCGGCGGACGCAAACACATAAGGCGGACGCAAGGACGAAGCGGACGTAAAATCGCCCTTAACCTCACGCCCTTCGGATGCGGGAAAGCGCGGCCCTTTAACTCGCGTCCGGTTGACCGGCTGCACAACGGTGCCGCTCGCCTTGATTGCCGGAGATTGCGCGGCGGCGACTCCCTGCCGTAAGGTGGCTATCGGGTTCATTCGATACCGATTCGGGGCCGAATGGGCGTCAACTTGGGAGTCAAACAGCCGCGCCATGCCCTTCGCGTGTCAAATAAGCCTTGTATTTCTTGGTGCGCGCCCGTAGCTCAACTGGACAGAGCATCGGACTTCGGATACGGCCCGGCCCGGTAACGCCACAAGACATAGCAAGTTCGCGAGAGGCAGAAAGCCCTTCTGCCAGAATGGGTTTGCGCATTCGTGTCGATCGCGCCGACTCTCGCCGAGTCTCCCGAAATCTGCCCTTCCCCGGTCGAAAATGCCCAACATATGCCCAACCGGATCGGGGTCTAACGCCCTGTGAGTTTTCCTTCGGTCCGATGCTCACCGGCGAAATGGAAAAATTTGCCTTCCATTGAGAAAAAATGTGCCCAACTTATGCCCAACTCACGGGGGGCAATTCAGCCGCGTCTAACGGGCGATTTTTAGAAAAAACAACCAAAACGGAGGTAACTGAAATGGCTGACTATGCAGCCCGATTGGCAACGATCAAGTCCGAGCAGGCGAAGCTGGCTCAACGGCAATCCGAACTGGCGGCCCAGCGCCGCGACGAAATCGGCCGGCTGGCCGAGAAGCTTGGCGCGCTTGAAGCGGACGATGACGTTTTGATCGGCGTGTTCCTCGAACTTAAGTCCGCTCTTGGCAATGACGGCCCGCGTCTCAAGCAGTGGCGAGACGCGGGCGCGCGGTTTCGTTCCCCGAAGTCTGAGCGGCCAAAACGACACGCCGCGGATGCTGCGCCACACGCGAACGGCGCTGACCCGCATCGAAGCGCGTAGGGCGCGCATGAGCTACGAACAACGCAAGCTCGACACGCGGCGGAAGATCGCTCTGGGCGGCTTGGTCGTGAAGGCCGGGCTTGACCGCGAAGACCCCTCAGTGCTGCTCGGTATGCTCATGGCGGCGGCGCGCGTCCTCGCGAGTGCCGACGCCGACGAGCACCGCAAGCGATGGCGCGAACGAGGAGATTCGGCATTCAAAGGAACGTGAGTCATGGAACGATCGACGCTGATGATTGCGCTCATGGTTTTGTCGCTGCCTGTCCTGCTCATCCGGGAAGTGTGCGAAAGCCGGCTCCGCTGGTTCGTATACGCCATCGAATGGTTCGCGCTCGCGACGCTAAGCCGATGGTGGGCGGGCAATTTCGTCGTGCGCTTGGCCGCCGGCGCCGAATCTCCTGACTGGCGCGATTTCCTTTCGCGCTGTTCAATTCCGGCAGAGATGGCGGCGCCAGCGGCCTTGCTTCTGCTTACGGTCGCGCTGCTTGAGGGCCGCATCGTCAGCCGGATTACCGTCTTCATCGCCGCCGGCGCGACGCTGTTCTCGGCTGTCCTGACAGCCTGGACACAGATTGCGCCTTACTATCCGGCTTATCCGCTCGCGAGGCTGACAGTGTTGTGGGATGGATACACGCAGGCCGGATTCTGTTTGGCCTTTGTCGCAACAGTGTTCGCGATTAAGCAGGCGCGCAAGGCGCCGCCCGCGCAACCATCGTGGCAGCGATCGCCGTCGAGCCTGCATGGCAACAGCGAGTGGATGCCGATGAGCGTGGCGCGGCGGATGTTCCAGACGGGCGGCATCATTATCGGCGAGGCCTATCGGCCGGACCAGGACCGCAAGCTGGCCGGCAAGGCCCCTCTGCTTCGCTACAACGGCAAGGTTGGTTCAGGCCACTGCCTCGTTTTCGCCGGATCGGGCGGCTACAAGACTACCGGCGTCGGCGTTCCATCCGCCTTGGAATGGCGCGACGCCTTGGTCTATCTGGACCCCTCTGCGGAGGTTTGTCCGATGGTGCGAGCGGCGCGCGAGGCGATGGGCCATCGGGTGATCTCGCTCGATCCCGAACACGGCGGCCACGGGTTCAACGTCCTTGATTGGATCGACACTTGCTCAGACCGGAGCCTGATGGATATCCAAGCGGTGGTCGCGTGGCTCGCCGGTGAGCAGCCGGGCGAGCGCTACGACGACTACTTCAAACACGCGGCCCGGTCGCTGCTAGGCTGCGTCCTCGCGGACATTCTGTTTGCGCCCGACCTTCTGCCGGAAGAAAGAACGCTGGCGCTTCTCCGCAGGCGCGTGACGCTACCAATCCCGGAGCTACGGCAACTTCTCGAAGACATTTATGCCAAGGGCGACTCCTATGGCTTCGGTTTTCCGGCACAGATTGCCGGCAATCTGAAAGACATCACCGAAAAACAATTTTCCGGCTTCTATGGCGAAGCCGGGAACCTAACGGCATGGCTGGCGGTGCCGTCCTTGGCGCGCTTGGTTTGCGGCTCATCCTTCGAGACGAAGGACCTCCTTTCGGGCCGTTACGACGTGTTCATCAACGTCCCGCTCAAGGTGTTGCAGAGCAATCCGCAAGTCTGCCGGGTGGTCGTTGGCGCATTGCTGAATGCCGCTTACGAGGCGCGCGGCAACATGGCTGGAAGGATTCTGTTCCTGCTCGATGAGGTCGCCCGGCTCGGCTACATGGGCATCCTCGAAACGGCGCGCGACGCTGGCCGGAAATATGGGATCAACCTGCTCCTAATGTTCCAGTCGCTGGGCCAAATGACCGCCACGTGGGGGACGCACGGGCGGCAGGCGTGGTTCGATTCTTCCTATCTGAAACTGTTCGCTTGCATCCACGACGTCAGCGCCGCCGAGTTCCTGTCGAAGGCTTGCGGGGAGTTCACTGCCGTGTCCGAAGGCCACACACACGGCTCCGGCACCTCGACGGGAGCAACCAACACCAAGAACAGCAGCACGCACGAGACGACCAGCGAGCAGCAGCTTGCGCGGCGGCTGATCAAACCCGAAGAAATCCTCCAGACCCTTCGTTACGACGAACAGATCGTCCTCATCTCGAATTGCCGTCCGTTGCGATGTGGCCGAGCGATCTACTTCCGCCGCCCGGAAATGGCAAGCCGCACGCAATCCAGCCGGTTCGAGCAACTTAGCCAGACAGCATCGAGGTAGTAGGCGGACCAGCATGGAACCGGGGCGGGGAAAAGTCACGGAGCGAAGCGGAGTGCGCACTTATATGTCGCAAGCGACATCGCGCGGGATAGGAGCCGGCGGATAGCCGGAATTCGGCGGGCGATGGCCATCTATCATTTCACAGCGAAGGTGATCGGCAGAAGCCGCGGACGCAGCGCCGTCGCGGCTGCCGCCTATCGCTCCGGTTCGAAGCTCCACGACGCCCGCCAGGACCTGAACTTCGATTACACCCACAAGTCCGAGGTCGTCTTTTCCGAAATTCTGTTGCCCGAAGGTGCGCCGGCTTGGATGGGAGATCGCGAAACGCTCTGGAACGCCGTCGAGGCGGGGGAGCGGCGCAAGGACGCGCAACTTGCGCGCGACATCGAGTTCGCCCTGCCGCAAGAGCTTGGCCGCGATCAGGCAATCGCGCTTGCCCGCGACTTCGTCCGAAGCGAGTTTGTCGCGCGGGGGATGGTCGCCGACATGAACGTCCATTGGGAGCCGGAGAATCCGCATGTCCACGTGATGCTGACGATGCGCGAGGTCAACGCGGACGGGTTTGGCCGCAAGGTTACGGAGTGGAACCAGGTCGCTCTGCTCCGGGAATGGCGCGAACGCTGGGCCGATCTTGCCAACGAGCACCTGCTACGCGCAGGCCACGACGTGCGCATCGATCACCGCAGTTACAAGGAGCAGGGCGTCGAGCTTGAGCCGACCAGCCATCTTGGGAGGGCGGTCGAAGAAATGGTGGCGCGCGGCGAGTATGCCGAACGAGCGCGGCAGCTTGAGGAGGTGCGGGAACGAAACGCCGGACGGATCGAACGGCGACCGGAAATCGTGTTGGAGAACCTGACGCGACAGCGTTCGACATTTACTCGCACCGACATGGCGCGCGAATTGTTCCGCAACATCGACGACGGCGAACGCTTCCGAAAGGTGATGGGCCGGCTGGAAGGATCGCGGGAACTGGTGATGCTGACGCCTGAGTTGATCCGTGACGGCGAGACGATTCAGCCCGCCCGATACACGACGCGCACGATGCTCGCGATCGAAGCGCGAATGGCCGCAACCGCGCAGGAAATGGCCGCCCGCGTAAGCCATCCGGTCAGCGAACGGAGCCTGAGCGCGACGCTCGGCAGGCACGGCTATCTGAGCGAGGAGCAGAAAGAGGCGGTGGCCGCCATGACAAGCCCGCGGCAGATTGAAGCGGTCGCCGGGGCCGCTGGCGCCGGAAAGTCCAAGGCCATCGAGGCCGCGCGCGAGGCTTGGGAAGCGCAAGGCTATCGCGTAACCGGGGCGGCGCTTTCCGGGATCGCCGCCGAGAACTTGAGCCGCGAGAGCGGAGTCGAAAGCCGGACGCTGGCATCGTGGGAACACTCATGGAAGCAGGGGCGCGATCGCCTTGATCGGAGGAGCGTGCTGGTTATCGACGAGGCCGGAATGGTCGGAAGCATACAGCTCGATCGCATGCTGTCCGAGGCGAAACGGCAGGGCGCGAAGGTCGTGCTTGTCGGCGATTCCGAGCAGCTTCAACCGATTGAGGCTGGCGCAGCATTCAGGGCGATCACCGAGCGAGTTGGATACCGGGAACTCACGGCGATCCGCCGGCAGCACGAGCAATGGCAGCGCGACGCGAGCCGGGACTTCGCGCGTGGGGAGCCGGGTAGGGCGCTCGATCGATACGATGCGCACGGCGCGATTCAGTTCGAGGAATCCAAAGGCGAGGCCAAGCATCGCCTGATTCAAGAATGGGCCAAACACCGTGCGGCGGAGCCAGATGGAAGCACGTTGATTCTCGCGCATACCCGTGCCGACGTGCGCGACCTCAACAATCGGGCGCGGCAGGTGCTTCAGGAACGCGGCGAGCTTCGCAACGAGGTTTCAGTCAGTGTTAGCCGCGAGACGAGCCGCTCGGACGGTACGAGCGTGATCGAACGCTCAGAGCGAATTCTCGCGCCCGGCGACCGCGTGATGTTCCTCAAGAATAATCGAGAGTTGGGAGTGAAGAACGGCTCTCTGGCAACCGTGACCAGCGTGACGAAAGATGCGGTCGCGGTGCGGCTCGACGGTACGGAGCGGCGGGAAATCGAGTTCCGTCTGGCCGACTACTCCGCGCTTGATTACGGATACGCCGCGACGATTCACAAGGCGCAGGGCGCGACGGTGGAGCGCGCCTTCGTGCTGGCGACACCCGGCATGGACCGCCACCTTGCCTACGTGGCGATGACTCGCCATCGGGAACAAGCAGAGATTTATGCCGGCCGGGAAGACTTCAAGGATTTTGATGCGCTCAAACAGCGCCTCTCGCGCGAGCGGATGAAGGACACAACACTCGACTACGCCGAGCGCCGCGGCCTCGAAACTGGCGAACGCGGCAACGCAAGCGTATCGGAGTGCGACCCAATCACGCGGTTCAGAGAGGCTCAGCAGGAATTTATCCGGGTCGGCGGCAGAGCGGACCTTGACCCAGCGGCCAAAGCTCGCGCGGCCAAATTGCGTGCAGAGATGAGCGACGCGGCTGTGGAAATTTCGCGCAGCGCGTCAAGGTTCCAGGAAGCCGAGCGCGCCGGCATCGGCAGTCAGGTGCGCGATTTCATCCGCCGCGCCGAACGAGAGCACGGCGTGAGCGCGGAGCGAGGAATCGAAAAAGAAGGCGGCCTCGAAAGATGAAACCTGATGTTGTCAGTTCGGACCAAGCCGCGAACCTAGGGCGTCTCTATAAGTCATACGTTAAAGTCCGTCATTTCAGCGGATATTCTGATATGAAGCCGGAATTATTCAGGACCTCATCATTTTCGCGGCGCTGGGCAAAACGTCAGATTTGACTTCACGTCCATATTTCTATACATTAAACTATCTAAGGTCTAGATTAATGGACGTTACAATTCGCAAGAGACAATCATCGTCAGCAGTTCCCGTTCCCGTAACGCGCACCCTTCGCAAGCTCGGGCACGACATTCGTGATGCCCGGCGCCGCCGGCGCATTCCCGTGGCGATCCTCGCACAGCGAGCCTCTATAAGCCGGATGACCTTAAACAAGGTGGAGAAGGGGAACCCCGGCGTCTCCGTCGGCACATACGCGACGGTTCTCTTCGCGCTGGGAATGGCCGATCGGCTGGCCGAGGTGGCTGATCCCAGTCACGATGCCGTAGGGCGTGAGCTCGAAGAGGAGCACCTGCCGGAGCGCATCCGGCTGTCACGCCGTCAGTAGCCCGGCAAGCCAGAAACCGCGGGTGAGGAGTAATGGACAAGGAAGTTTTTGTATACGTCGACCTGCAAGGCACACCCCACTTGGTGGGGCGGTTGTGGGCGCGGATGCGCAAGGATCGGGAGAGCGCAACTTTTGAATACGACAAGAGTTGGCTCACTCATCCTGAGCGTTTCTCCCTTGAACCGGCCCTGAAACTTGGCCCTGGTCCTTTCCACACGCCATCCGACAAACCGCTTTTCGGCGCCATCGGCGACTCCGCCCCTGATCGATGGGGGCGGGTTCTGATGCGCCGCGCCGAACGCCGGCGTGCGGACCGCGAGGGGCGAACGCCGCGCACCCTCAGGGAAATCGACTACCTGCTTCTCGTGGATGATGAAGCGCGCCAAGGCGCACTTCGTTTTGCAGAACGGGAGGGAGGGCCATTTCTCGCCGAGCCTGGCCCCACGAAAATCCCGCCGTTAATAGAACTGCCACGCCTGCTGTCAGCCGCCGAGCACGTTCTGAGCGACACGGATAGCGACGAGGACTTGCGCCTGCTCTTGGCGCCCGGCTCATCGCTCGGTGGTGCCCGCCCGAAGGCCTCGGTCCGGGACCGCGACGGCCGTCTCACGATTGCCAAGTTTCCGAACAAGGGAGACGAAGTGAACACGGTCCTGTGGGAGGCTGTGGCCCTGACACTCGCGGCCAAGGCCGGTATTCCCGTACCGGCATGGCGACTCGAAACTGTCGCCAACAAATCCGTTCTCCTGCTGCGCCGGTTTGACCGGGACGAGGGAACGCGCATCCCGTTTTTGTCAGCGATGAGCATGCTCGACGCGAAAGATAACGAGGCCCGCAGCTATCTCGAATTCGTCGATATACTCCGCCAGCATGGAGCGGCACCCAAGGAGGATATGCACCTCCTATGGCGGCGCATTGTGTTCAGCATCCTGATCTCAAATACGGACGACCATCTGCGCAATCACGGCTTTCTGTGGGCCGGTCCCGCCGGCTGGCGGCTCTCTCCGGCCTATGACCTCAACCCGGTGCCCATCGATATCAAACCGCGCGTACTGACGACGGCCATTGACCTTGACGACGGGACAGCCTCGCTGAAGTTGGCGCTCGAAGTGGCTTCGTATTTCGAACTGGGTTCGGACCAGGCGCGTCAGACCGCGGCGCAGGTGGGGAAGGCGGTTGCCACATGGCGAAAAGTGGCCGCGAAACTTGGCCTCACGCCGGGGGAGATCGACCGCATGGCGTCGGCCTTTGAGCATGAAGACCTGAGGGCCGGGCTAGCTCTTATTTCACATCCGAAGAGGATCAAAAATTGATAAAGCGGAACTGCACGCGTTTTTCGAACGCGGCTCGCGTCCTTAATGGACGGAACTCGATCCCTCGCTCTCATCTGATTCGGATTTAGCCCCGAAGATTACCGCCCGCGACGACGGTGGCCGATGATGGTTGTTTCACTCAAAAGGCCACTTTCACCGAACGGTGAAACAGGCCGATTTTGTGAAATTCGCTCCGCGGAACATCCACTAAAGAGGAGCTTATCGGCGATCTTGGGCCGTGGAGAGAGCGCATCCTTCTGGCGGGCGGTCTCGCACCGCGCAACCTCGTTGGCCAAGTCCCCGAAGGTGCTCGCGCGCACCTGGGAACGGTCGATGTCGATCTGATTGTCAGCTTGGCCTTAGGCGATGAAACGTCGGAGACCTTTCCCGACGAAAGTTGGTCAACATTCAGTCGGCATTGACAGCAGCCCGCCCATGACTGCCGCGCGGGGTAGCCCGAAGGCCGCCCATACCGTTACCTGGCGAAGCCTAGCAAAACCCGCGACATTCGCACTAAACTCGGACGCGTGAATCGAGAGGTACCGCATGACGTTTATGAGGTTGCGCGGATACTTAGGCGACGATACCGGAACTTCGGCCATTACAATCGCAGCAATCCGCTCGACGAGCTGCTGTTTATTTTATGCAGCACGAAAACATCCGAGTCGGGTTATCGAGAGACGTTTAGGGCGCTGCGGAGGCGATTCCCCACAAACCGACAACTTGCAGCGGCCTCGGTAACGGAGATTGCCGGCGCGATCACGCGAGGGGGTCTGGCGAGAAAAAAGGCACGTGCCATCAAGGCCATCCTGCGAATGACAATTGCCCGGTTCGGCGAGCCTACGCTTGCGCCCCTTCACGAAATGAAAGACGACGAATGCGAGCGGTATCTTATCGGCTTGCCGGGCGTTGGCAAGAAAGTGGCTCGGTGCGTGATGATGTATTCGCTTGGGCGAAAGGTTTTCCCGGTTGATGTACATTGCTGGAGGGTAGCCTACAGACTTGGGTGGATTCGTCCGACCCGTCCGAACGGTCTGGCCTCTCAAACTGATCATGATCGGCTCCAGAACAGAATCCCGGCGGCTCTCCGATACAGCTTGCATGTGAACTTCGTGTCTCTCGGTCGAGGGATTTGCACAAAAGGCATGCCCAAGTGTTCGGTATGTCCACTAACAGGTATTTGTGCAAAGGTCGGGCTGACCGACCTACACCGTGCTGCCATCCGGCACAGAAACGCCTATGGCACAGCCCGCATCACGTACGGGTAGTATCTGTGGAAAATCTCGTATTGGACCAGTTGCGACTCGGTCTTCGCCTTGCCGTTGTCTATTAGGTATCCAAGCCTTCGCCGTAGCCTCTGCCCAGTGCCGCTCGGAGTTGGAAGGAGGCTCTGAAGGTGTAAACGTTCCTTCGTTGTCAGGGTAGGCACGTCGATCCGTTTTGGTGCAGACCAGTCGAGAGCTGCAAACTTCCAGCGTTTGAATTTATCGCATAGCTTGGATTGCTCGCTACGCGTACAAACAATTCCTGTTGCGGTAAACATGGAAGTGCCATCGGAATAATAAAACGTGCAGATAGGCTGAAATATTCTTTCGCTCGATGCCGGTAATGCCTTCTCCCCAGCAACGCGCAACATATCCTGAACCAGCTGCACGAACGCCTCGCACTTTATCGGTGGGTTCACATCCGGGTTCGGCAAGAGCGCGCCGAACATCCTCTGAAATTCTTCTGGCTTCTTGTCCTCTGCGAAATCTTTCCACTCTGCCCGCAACGTAATTTTGACAAGGCTGTCGGGAGCAAGTTTCGTTACGAGAGCACTGAAGTCTTCGTAGTGTGGATATTTAAGGTCCGTATAGTCTAACCAAAAGATGCTTGGCCGATCGGTCGAGTCAAACGTAGCGATTAAGGACCGGAAATCGGCGTGCTTGAGCTTCACTGTCCTACATGGCCGATGAAACCGTTGCCGCTTCAATACCTCCAATTCCCGTTCGACGACACTATTTTTATTTTTGGGTGTCTCTCGTAAATCAATCGGCAATCCTCTAAAAATGGTCCGCCAAACCCGTAGTAGGTATACGAGTCTAGCGGATGGACCCCTTCGAGATGCTGGATTGCCTCCATGAAGATCAAGCGGTCTACGGCCTTGTTAGGCCGGAGATGATAAGCTGGTGCCTTCATCTCCGCGCCTCCTTGAGCATGAGGTCGAAGCAGCGCTCACCCACCACAGACGGGTCACGTTCAGGATCATCGAAGAGAAAATCGCCGACCTGACGGACCTCGGAGTCAGATTTTGTAAATGCAATCCTTCGCTTCGAACTTGCTAGCGTCGGAGGTAGTGGTAGGGAAGGCTTGTACTGTTCTCCCCTTGGGACAGATTTCTTAAGGGTCTTGAACTTGAGATTCTTCGCTTCGGCTTTGATTTGCTCGAATGATAGCGGCGTTCCAGCGTCGATTTGCTTCCGCGACTCATCAGCGCGTCCCTTCCATTTGTTCGTATAATCCGTAAAGAGGCTCATTCCTTCGCGCATCTTGTTCTTGATCTGTAGATACAGCGACGACGAAGCATCGATTCCTCGTTTCGTCGTTGTGGTCGGCAGCTTCGAGAGGTCATCGGACCGAAAATCTACGATCCCAGAGATCGCGATGAACTGATTGTGATACCGCGGAACCCCAGCCTCCCCCCAACCCGTGAGTTCAGAGCGGTCGCAGTAGAGGACTGCGCGGTCGTTACAGAGCACGGTCCAACCCGCATCCAACGACGAATATTTGGTCTCTTCTGTCGCGTTAGCAGCTTCCTCCTCCGACGGAATCGGCCTTGTGAACCCCACGGCGAGAAACACTTTAACTCCGTCGGGTGTCTCGGTCCTGAAAATATACGGCTGAATCAGGTTTCCGCGTCGCTGGTCCTTTGATTTCGCAAAAATCAGTTGCGTTGGTCGTGGTTTTACCACATCCTTATTGACCTTGACACTGAAGCCCTTGTCTATGATGAATGCATAATGTGTGGATATTAGGCGCTCAAGGTCCGACTTAAAGGCGTGCGCGTCTGCGCTGAATCGCTGAGAGATTCCACCGTATAACTCTCCGATTACAATCGTCGTACCATCTTGCGCCGCCGGCTTCTTAGCGGCCCTGACAGGAAGGCTCCAGCCTGCATCATTGTCCATCCATTCGGGCGTAACTTCGACTTCGTAGCTCTGACGGCGATGTTGGGTGGATATCAAAGCACGTCGCCCCATCTTGAAAACCGCGCGCTTCATGCCGATTCCATAAACGCCAACGCTACCGTGCTCTACTGCTGGAATGTGTTTCGGCCGCCCCATCCGGAAAGCGTAGTCGTGCATATTCACGGTATGCCGTCACAGTTGTCACTGATTGTGAAGGTGTCCTTGTCAAATTCGATGTCCGCATAATACCCGCTATATGGACGGGAAGTTTTCTTTGCGCCCGCTCTCAGAAGTCCATCAACGCAGTTGTCGAGTAGGTCAAGGATTGCATATTCGAGACTAATGTCTCTTGTGAGCATTGAGACGAAGAATGACTTGACCGGAGAAGCATCGACATCCGAGTATTGAACAGGCTTGGTTGAACTCACCGATTATCTCCCCGAGGAGGATTTAGAAACGTCTGAATGGCGAGGCCCACCTTGGTTTCAGGCCCTAACAAGATACCGGATGCTATTCAAGCGAACGCGAACGACCTTCAAAACCGTGGCGGCTAGCACTGGTGATATACTGTTCCCAATCATGCGGAAGCTATGCCACTTGGTGGGGTGAAACTGAAACCAGTCAGGAAATCCTTGTAATCGTGCCGCCTCTCGCGCCGTGATAACCCGAGCTTCTGTTGGGTGAATCGGCCTGATGGCTTGGTGCGAACCATGGTCCTTGCCCGTGCCGGCTCTAAGCGTAGGGCCCGGCTTGTCCCAAGCAAGACGAGGACAACGTGAAATCGGTTCTCGCTCCGCCGAGGGAACGTTGGCGAATCGCGCGATGACCCCTGCCGTGTGAGTCGTTGGACGCAGACAACTCACCATCCCTCTCAGGTGAGCTTGTCTGACCCACCGCGCCGAGAGCCCGGCAGGAGGTTCTCTTCGCGCCCATCGTGCGTATTCGCCGCGCTCGCCGCCGATCGGGTGATTTGCGTACTTCGTCCAAAATACTCCGTGCTCGTCTTCGAATCCGGCGCCAGGGGACGGTAGGTCGTGCATTGCCTCAAAAACGGTCCGCTGGTTTCTGACTTTGACCGCCTCGAAATCCTTCTCCGTTAGGGCGCCAACAAGGTCAGGCCTATAGCCGATCACAATCGCGCGGGTGCGAGAGGTTGGCGCACCAAAATCGACAGCGTTCAACCGTAAAGGGCCGACGAATTCATACTTGGACGAAACCGAGTCGAGCCCATCATAAAGGACTTTCGCGAACGGCTCGTTCAGGATACCGGGAACGTTTTCCATCACGAAAAATGACGGCTCGATAGCGCGGACGAAGCGAAAAAAATCGCGCACCAGATGGTTTCTGTTATCGCGGGGGCTTCTTAATCCTATCGCGCTAAATCCCTGACACGGTGGGCCGCCCACGATCCCACTCACGTCGCATCGCCGCATCCCGGCGACCGAGAGTAGTGCCTTGGGGTCTGCCCGGCTAATGTCGGCGTGCAGAAGCTTGCTGCCCGGAAAATTGATCGGAAAGCTGTGCGTTAGGTTTTGGTCGTTGTCGACCGCCAAGGCGGTGGAGAAGCCAGCCTGATATGCCCCAAGCGTGAAACCACCAGCGCCCGCAAAGAGGTCGATGAGTTGTGGCTTCATGCGGCGTATTATTAGCACATTTTAAGGGGGCCGTTGATCGCAAGCAGCCGGGGTGTCGTCCATTCGACCGTGGCTGCCAGTCGCATGATGGCGGGCAATTTTGCTAACCTCGCGGCGGAAATGGCGTAGGGGGTCATCATTGGCGAATCGCAAGCGCAATAACGGCAGGAAACCGCCGCGCGAGGCCGCGACGTATCGGCATCCTGAAGCCGACAGCCCGTTGCGGCCGGACGTTGGCACGGCGCCGGAGTTCCGCAAGCGCAAGCCTCCCGCCAAGTATCGGTACGATTCGTCGCTATCGCCCGCGCTTGAATGGGACGAACAGCCGGCGCGCGAGCAGGGCGAGGCGCTGATCGGTGAAATCCTCGGTCGGCTCCAAGAAGCCGCAATCGCCGCGCGCGAACAGAAGGAACCCCAGACCCTAGAAGCCCTGGAGTCTCGCATTACGGAGATTCAAAAGGCGCTGAAGGACGCGCGGAACCCGGCTGAACGGCTGAAGGCGATGAGCAAGCCGTTCCTGAATTGGGCGGGCAAGGCCGAGCACGCCGCGTTCGAGGTTCCCACGCTGCCGCTGTTCGTCCACGATCGCCTTTCGACGCGCGCGATTATCGAGACGCTAAAGGGCCACAAACGCGACCGACAGATGGAGTTGCAGCTTTTCGCCGACCCGCAACATTCGATCGCCGACCAGGTGCTCAAGGCGTATGAGCATCGCGACAAATGGGTCAACCGGATGGTGCTGGGCGATTCGCTGATGGTGATGAACTCGCTGCTCCATTACGAGGGGCTGGGCGGGCAGGTCCAGATGATCTACATGGACCCGCCCTACGGCGTTAAGTTCGGCTCGAACTTCCAACCCTTCGTCCGCAAGCGCGACGTTTCGCACAACGACGACGAGGACATGACGCGCGAGCCGGAAATGGTAAAGGCGTACCGCGACACTTGGGAGCTTGGGCTGCATTCTTACCTGACCTACCTGCGCGACCGGCTTTTGCTCGCGCGCGAATTGCTTGCACCGAGCGGCAGCGTGTTTGTTCAGATCAGCGATGAGAACCTGCATCACGTGCGCGAGGTACTGGACGAGGTTTTTGGCGGCGAAAACGCTTGCGCAGTCGTTACCTTTGCAAAAACTAGCAGCGCGTCCGGCAATTTACTTTCCGCTGTTGGCGATTATCTGCTCTGGTACAGCAAAGACAAAGAACGGGTGAAATATCGCCAACTTTACCAACCCAAAGAAGCTGGTGAAGTCGGTGGCACTCAATACACTTGGGCTGAACTGCCTGATGAGACGCGAAAAAACTTTGGCTCGATCGATCGGTTACGCGAGGAAGCGCCCGACGGCTCTAACAGGGTGCGGAAAAATGGCTGAATAGCAAGAACTTGGCTTCCTTTTGGAGCGTTAGGATGGATTGTTCGAGGGTTGGTTTGCGGTTCAGTTGCGCGATCGGGTCAGCGTTGGCGGCGGCGGGCGGT
>JBOHWK010000144.1:0-16594 GCA_050736715.1 Binataceae bacterium (SeqCode)
GGCGAATCATCACCCGCCACATAATTCCCTCGGTGCTCAGCTACGCGATCGTCGCCGCGACGCTCTCGATACCCGGCTACATCTTGGGCGAGAGCGCGTTGTCGCTGTTGGGCCTGGGAATTCAGGAGCCTGCGGCAAGCTGGGGAAATCTGCTCGCGCAGGCGCAGGACGTGCAGAACCTCGCGCGCTATCCGTGGATTCTGATCCCCGGCGGGTTCATCTTCCTCGCGGTGATGTCGTTCAACTTCCTGGGCGACCACCTCCGCGACCGCCTCGATCCCTCCAACACGGGCTGATTGCCTTGCGCCGCAATGCTAACCTGATTGGTACGTGCAGCCGCTCCTCGAAGTCAAATCGCTGTGTACTTCGTTCTTCACCGAGGCGGGCGAGGTCCGCGCGGTGGACGGCGTGAGCTTTTCCGTCGCGCCCGGCAAGTTGATGGGCCTAGTAGGCGAGTCCGGCTCCGGCAAGACCGCGAGCGTCCTTTCGATAATGCGCCTGTTGCCGGAGACGGCGAAAATCACCGGCGGCGAAATTCTCTTCGAGGGGCGCGATCTGTTGAAATTTAGCGAACCGGAAATGCGGCGCGTTCGCGGCGCGCAAATCGCGATGATCTTCCAGGAGCCGATGACTTCGCTCAATCCCGTCTTCACGATTGGCAACCAGATCGGCGAAGCGATCCGGCTCCATCAGCGAACCTCGCGCGCCGAGACGCGCACGCGCACGATCGAGTCGATGCGGATGGTTGGAATTGCCGACCCCGAACGGCGAATCGACGACTACCCGCATCAGTTGTCCGGCGGGATGCGCCAGCGGGTGATGATCGCGATGGCGCTGTCGTGCAATCCGAAGCTGCTCGTCGCCGACGAACCGACCACCGCGCTCGACGTGACGATTCAGGCGCAGATACTGGACCTGATCCGCGAATTGCAGGGGCGGCTCAGCCTCGCCGTGATTTTGGTGACGCACGATCTCGGAATTGTCGCCGAGTACGCCGACGATGTAACGATTCTCTACTCCTCCCGCGTAATGGAACAGGCGGCGGCGGAGGAACTGTTCCGCAATCCGCTCAATCCCTATACGCGCGGGCTGCTCGAATCGATCCCCGGCGTGGGCGGAGATCGCCGCCATCGGCTGAAAGCGATCCCCGGCGCGATTCCGAGCGCGCTCCATCCGCCGGCCGGATGCCGGTTTCATCCGCGCTGCCCGATCGCCATCCCCGCTTGCGCGGCGGCGGTCCCGCCCCTCGAAGAAAAGGTTCCGAACCATTATGTTGCCTGTATCCGCGTCTGACCCGCAAATCGCAAGCGCCGCCGCCGCGGACGCGCCGCTGGTCCGCACCGCCGCGCTAACCAAGGAATTTCCCGCCGGCGCCGGCGGCATATTCGGCGCGCACCCGCAGACCGTCAAGGCGGTCACGGCGGTGAGCCTGGAAATAGCCCGCGGCGAAACGCTGGGCTTGGTGGGCGAGTCCGGATCGGGAAAATCGACGCTCGGGCGGCTGATTCTAAGGCTGCTCGAACCGACCTCCGGCGCCGTCTTCTTCGAAGGGCGCGATCTTTCCGCCTTGGGCCGCGCCGAGATGCGCGCGCTGCGCCGCGAGATGCAACTCGTCTTTCAGGACCCGTATGCGTCGCTCAATCCGCGGATGCGGGTGCGCTCGATCGTCGGCGAGGGAATCGAGATACACCGGCTTGCGCGCGGCCGCGAAAAAGAGGAGCGCATCGTCAAGCTGCTCGAAATGGTGGGGCTGGACGCCGACGCCCTCGACCGCTATCCGCACGAATTTTCCGGCGGCCAGCGCCAGCGCGCCGGAATTGCCCGCGCGCTCGCGGTGGGCCCGCGCTTTATCGTGCTCGACGAACCGGTCTCGGCGCTCGACGTTTCGATTCAGGCGCAGATCGTCAACCTGCTTCAGGACCTGCAGGAACAGCTCAATCTCACCTACCTGTTCATCGCGCACGATCTGCGCGTCGTCGAGCACATCAGCCGGCGCGTCGCGATCATGTACCTGGGCAAGATCGTCGAGCTGGCCTCGCGCGACGACCTCTACCGCGATCCGCACCATCCCTACACCCGCGCGCTGCTCTCCGCGATTCCGGCGGTGGATCAAACGCAGAAGCCGGAACGAATCAAGTTGCCGGGCGAGATGCCGAGTCCCGTGGATCCGCCTCCCGGCTGCGCCTTCCATCCGCGCTGCCCGTATGCGAAAGATGTGTGCAGGAGGGTGGAGCCTCCGCTCGAAACCGGGCGCGGCGGCCATGCGGTCGCGTGCCACGTGTTTCCCGCGCCATGATCGGGCGCGCGGAGGCGTTATCGATGCCGGCAACTCAAACCGATGGTGCGAAGCGTTCCGGGGAACGCGCCGCCCCGGGCGCGATTCCCGCACCGCCGGAGAGCGCCGCGGATTGGGGCGCGGAGCACGCCCGCGTCGCGGTCGGCCGCAACGTCAACGTTTCCGGCAAGCTGATTTTTCACGAGCCGGTGCGGATCGAGGGCCGCTTCCGCGGCGAAGTGCGTTCGGAAAATCTGGTGGTCATCGCCGAAAGCGGAATGATCGAAGGCAAAGTTTCCGCGCCGCGGCTGCTGGTCTTGGGCGAGATGCGCGGCGATGTCGAAGGATGCGACCGCGTGATGCTGGGGCCGCATTCCAAGGCGATCGGCAATATCGAGACGCGCCGGCTTGCGATTTCCGAAGGCGCGTGGATCGACGGCCACGTCCGGATGACTGGGGCGGAACAGAAGAAGTAACAACCTCACCCCTAACCCCTCTCCCTTCTGGAGAGGGGAACCAATCAAGGAAAATGGCGTTGCATACCCCCTCTCCAAAAGGGAGAGGGGGACAGGGGGTGAGGTCGCTTCTATCCCGCCGCATCGGCATGGGGATGAACTAGTTCAGGGATGAACTGTTCAGCCTTATGTAATTTTTCGGGCGGATGCACAATGCGCCTCGATGAGCCACTCAATCGCACCGGCTGAAAATCGCAACCGCGCCGGGCTGTCCGCCTCGATTGCGGCGGCCGCGATCCCCGAGGCGGGGGCCGCGCCGGATAATTGGATCGAACTGATTCCGGCGGGCGTCTTCTTTGGGCGCGACGGGCGCGGCCCGTTTAAGCTGTCCGATCCCGCGGCGGTTATCGCCGCTACCGGCGCGCTCAAGATGGCGGCCGGGCTGCCGGTCGATTACGACCATGCGACCGATTTCGCCGCGCCCGCAGGCGGGCCCGCACCGGCGGCCGGCTGGATTCGCGAACTGGCCGCGCGCGCCGGCGCGATTTGGGGGCGCGTCGAATGGACCGCGCGGGCAGCCGCGGCGATCGCGGCGCGCGAGTACCGTTACGTTTCCCCCGTGTTCCAGTTCGATCCGAACGGCGGCGCCGTCATGCGCCTGCTCCGGGCCGGGCTGACCAATAATCCAAACCTTTATCTGACCGCGATCGCGGCCGGGCGAACCCTCGCCGCGGACGCCGAGGAGACGACCATGGAAGAATTGCTGAATCGCCTGCGCGAACTGTTGGGATTGGACGGCGCCGCCTCCGCGGAGGACGCGCTCGCGGAACTGGGCCGGCTGCGCGCGCAGCGCGGCGAAGCGCAATCGCTGAGCGCCCACGGCGCCGACCCCGCGCATTTCGTGGGGATAGCCGAGCACCAGAAGGCGCTCAGCGAGCTTCACGCGCTGCGCGCGGAGCGGGCGCACGACCGCGCCGGCGCCCGCGTCGAGGATGCGATCCGCCTGGGCAAGCTCAGTCCCGCGCAGCGCGAATGGGCGATTGCCTATTGCGCCGCAGATCCGGCGGGATTCGCCGCGTTCGCCGCCAAGCAGCCCGCGATCCTGGGCGGCGGCCCGGAGTTCGCCGAACGCGAGCCCGCCACGCGCGCGGCCGCGCTCAGCGCCGCCGAAATCGCAATCTGCGCGCAGCTCGGCCTCAAGCATACCGAGTATCTCCGGCGCAAGGCCGGACGCGCCGATTTCCTTTCGCTCGAACGCGCCGGGGAGGGAGCCTGAACGGCGCGGGACCGCATCGGAAACAAAACGCAATGGCTATTCGGTAGAAAGTAATCTCATAAGCGTTTGAGTTACGATTATGGCGAAAAGAATCGACCTAACCCCCTGTCCCCCTTCCCCTTCAGGGAAGGGGGAACGCAATCCCGAAAGTTCCCCGCTCCATTTATGGAGAGGGGCTAGGGGAGGGGTTCTTGAGACTACTGCTTCCACGGAGTTGGCCGGGTCTAGTCTTCTTCCCGGCCGGCAATGGGCCATTCAGTGGGCGCGATGACGTACTTCCCTCCCCCAGCCGGACGGCCGCGGGAACCCCTCCTGCCCGCGGCGCCGGAGTACCTCGCACCCAGCGGGCGGAGGCGGCAATCGCCTCCGCCCGCGCCCCCCGCGCCGGAGGAACGCGGCAATTAGGCAGTAACGAAACCGGCGAACGCGCCCGCTTCCGGAGCGCCCGCCATGAAAATGCACAGGAGCGACGTGCGATGGCAACCGATGAACTGATCGTGAACGGTGTAAAGATTGGCGACGGCGCGAACGGCCCCGGCGATGGCGTCGAAAAGACGGTCGATTTGCCGTCCGGGTCGCGCGCGGTAATCCGCGCCGGCAAAGGCCGCGACCTGATGCGCGCGCAGCGCGCCGCGGCGGGGGGCGGCGTGTCCGCGGTGGCGATGGCGCTGATTGCGGAACTGGCGGTAATCGACAACCGCAATCTCGTGTACGAGGACGTGCTCGAAATGGAACTGGCCGACGTGATGGCGCTGGAGGCGGAGATCTTGGGCGGGAATTTCAGTTTCCCGCCGCGGAGTTCAACCGAAAATATAGGCCAATGCGCGCAATCGCCGGGCACAGGCCGTGAAATAGACAAAACGAGAAATGTGCGATGAAGCCCGAAGAGCTGATCGTGAACGGAGTAAAGATAGCCGCCGGCGATGGCGCCGAAAAGAGCTTCGCATTGCCCTCCGGCAAACGCGCCGCCGCCCGGACGATCCGCGGGCGTGACCTGATGCGCGCGGGGCGCGCCGCCGAGGGAGGCGGGCCGATGGCGATGGCGTTCGCGCCGATTGCGGAGGTGGCCACCATCGACGGCCAAAGAATCGTGTACGAGGGCGTGCTCGAAATGGACGGATTCGATCCGATGGCGCTCCAGTGGGAGATGCTGGGCGAAAATTTTTCCCAGCCTCCGGCGCGGAATTCGCCCGGTTCGTCAGGTTCGGGTTCTCAGCCGGAGAACTGAGCGAAATGACCCTGGAAGAATTGTCTTACTGGTACGATGCGGTTTCGCAGTACAACGAGATGGAAGCCGCCCGCGCCGGAGGCCAGAGAGACTGAGTATCGCGGCATGAATGCAATGAAGCTGGAAGCGAGAGAGAATATCCGCGCGGCGCTCGAGCAAATCGGCCGCAGCCTTGCGGAGTTGGAGGCGTTCCTCCTCCGTGTCAGTTACGTGTCGCGGAGCGTAACCTCAGCTAAGGCGCTTGGCGATATCCCCGGGGACGGGCGCAGCCACGATTCTATGTCATCACTTGGGGTCGTCGCCAATCCAGTGGTGGTTGACTTTTGGCCATATATTCCAAGCAAATCCAGCCGCGAAGCCGTACAGCCACATCCAATCGCTCGGGATCGAGAAAGCAACTACGAAAGGAATCGCAATCACCCCCGCCAATATATAGTAAATCAGATCGGCGGCAGTGAAGACAATGCTTACGTCAAAGACAGAAATAACGAGAACTCGCCGCCTAAGACCGCGTCTCTCTTTGGCATCGTCACGGCGGGCATACTATTTCCTTCTCCCATAAAGATCAATCCGTCCGTTCGGCCGGCGCCAGCGCGTGGCGGCGCGTGGGCGGAGTATTGGAACCCCCGGCGCCACCGCCACTCCCCACGCCGCTCCGGGTCCATCCGCGACCCCCTCCGCCGGAAGGCGGCGGGCGGACTTCTTCTGGCACGAGCCGGCCAGAGTGCAGTCGGGTGAATTGATGACGCTTAATTTTGCGCCCGTGATAAACGTCGAGGTTAAGGGGGAAAAATGGGATTGGCCCACTTTCTGTGCGCATACCAGGGCGGCGATGAAGGAAGCTTACGATTCGTTCGATTGCGAACTTGAGTACAAGACGAAGCGCGCGCTGCAACGAATCGACGCCTTCGACGAGCGCTGCGAATTCAATTGAGCAATAAGCGGCATTACCAACAGGATTAACTCCAAGCAGGATCGGAGCCAGGTGATAATATGGCGGCATTAACCAATTCACGAAACACTCCCGAAATGGCCGACGGTGGACGGATGCGCGTATATCCCGTCGAAGCCAATACCAACATCTACCTCGGAGGCATTGCCGCGATCGACGCGAACGGATACGCGGTCCCGGCCTCGGCGGCGACGACTGCCGCCAACGCGCTCAAAGTCATCGGACGCGCCGAGCGCGTCCACGACGGAATCCCCGGCGAGAACGCGATCAACAATCCGGGTGCGGCCGGCGCGATTTCGATCGTTGCGCGCAAGGGTGTCTTTCTCTACGGGCAGGACGGCTCGATCGCGGCGACGCAGATTGGCGCGGTCTGCTTCGCGCTCGACGACAACAACGTTACCGCGGCCGACCGCGCGAGCGGTGCCGCGGTACAGCAGTACGCCGCCGCCGGCCAGGTCGTTGCGATCGATCCGTCCGGCCAGGTCTGGGTCGATTTCTGGCATCAGGCGGACGCCGCGGCCTAACCATGTACAAGACGCAATCGCAACCCGCGAGGAATAGTTAAATGGAAATCAGCGCAGCCAACCTAACCTCATTATTCACCGGATTCGACGTGGTATTTCAGCGCGGCTTCGACAAGCCGCCCTCCTACTACGAGAACCTCTCGACCGTGGTGCGCTCGGCATCGCGCCAGACCACCTATCCGTGGCTCGGCCGCACCACCAAGTTCCGCGAATGGCTCGGCGACCGCGTCGTGCAGGCGCTTGAAGCCCATGCCTACACGATAGTCAATAAGAATTTCGAGGATACCGTCGCGATCGATCGCAACGATATCGAGGACGACACCTACGGCGTGTACGAGCCGATCGTCGAGCAGCTCGGATGGGACACCAAAGTGCATCCCGACATGCTGCTGTTCTCGATGATCAAGGACGCGATCGCCAATCCGGCGGACGTGGTTGGATTCGACGGGCAGCCGTTCTTTTCCGCATCCCATCCGGTCGGCCTCGCGGGGGAGCCGGGAACCACGGCGGCGAATATCGCGACGTCGGGTTCGGCGCCGTATTGGTTTCTAATCGACGGCTCGCGCGTGATTCGCCCGTTCATTTTCCAGTTGCGCCGCGAATACGCGGTGACGCGGATGAGCGCGCTGACCGACGAGGGCGTCTTCAACCGGCGCGAGTTCCGCTACGGAGTCGATGGGCGCGCGAACACCGGCGTCGGACTCTGGCAGCTTGCCTACGCCAGCAACGCCGATCTGACTAATCCGGTTAATTACGGCGCCGCGCGCGCCGCGATGCGCGCGTTCAAGACCGACGCGGGGCTGCCGTTCGGCGCGCTGTCGAGCGGCAAGGGCGCCTATCTGCTGGTGCCGCCCGCGCTCGAGGAGGCGGGGCGCCAGTTGCTGCACTCCGGGTTGACGGCGGGCGCGGGCGCCAGCGCCGCGGTCACGACCTCGAACGTATGGCAGAAGAGCGCCGAGTTGATAGTTAGTGAGTATCTGGCATAGACCCCGCGAATCGACAATATCGCGGCGGCGGTTAAAGTGAAGCAGAAACGGTGAACTATGGAAGGCGACGAAGTTATCGCAGGCGGGGCGGGGATCGGTCAGGCCGCGGCGGCCGATTCGCCGGCGGCGCGGACCGCCGATCTGCCGCCGGGATCCTGCGCGGTAATTCGCGCCGGCCGGGGCCGCGGCCCGATGCGCGCGCGGCGGGCCGCCTTCTTCTGGGATGGACCGGCAAGGGTGCGGGCGGGCGCACCGATGCCCGTCGATTATTCACCTGCGGTAAACGCCACCGTCCAGGGGGAGAATCTCGGGTCGGAGAATTTCCTCGCCAGGATGGTTGATTCGGTTATGATGGATATCGACTCATTCAATTGCGAACCGGAGTACAAAGTGAAACGCGCGCTGCGGCGAACCGACGCCTGCGGCGGGCGGGGCGAAGCCGACTGAGGCAAATACGATGAGTTACGCGACATCAACCGACATGATTAATCGCTATCCAAACCGCGACCTCGTGCAATTGACCAACGAGGATCCCACATCGGCAACGGTTAATACCGGGCCGATCGATCAGGCGCTGGCGGACGCCTCGGCGGAGATCGACGGCTACCTGGAGGGCCGCTTCGCGCTCCCGCTGACCGACCCGCCGGCGGTGCTGAGTCGATTAGCCACTGACATCGCGATGTACCGGCTGCAATCGCTGCGTCCGCTCCACGATCTGGCCGACGCGCGCCGCCGCTACGACGACGCGATCGCGATGCTGGGGAAAGCCGCGGCGGGAGAACTGACACTCGGCCTCGCGGCCGATAACGCCGAACCCCCCATCGCCGCCGACGCCGAAACCGCCGCAGGGCCGCGCCGGATATTCACCCGGCGAAAACTGAGGAGCTACTGAGATGGGAGTGGCATTGGACGCGCCCTGGGACGGATCGGCGTTCGCGCCGCCGACGGCGATCGACATCGCGACGATCGAGAACGCGATCGTGGCGCGGCTCAAGGCGCAAATCGTCACGATCGAGATTGCGCAATATCCCGCGCGGCCGGAGAGCTGGCGCCTGACGCATCGCATCGGCGCCGCGCTGATCAAATACGCCGGCGCGAAATACGGCGCGCCGCGCGACACGGCGGCGATTATCCAGGAGCGCGAAATGCAATTCGAGATTTCGCTGACGATGCGGGACCTCGGATGGGCGGTGGGCGGCGATCCCGGCGGGACCAGTCCGGGCGCCTATGCGATCATCGAAGCGATCCGCGCGGCGCTAACCGGCTTCCGGGTTCCGGGATGCCGCAAGGTGCGCCCCGTGGAGGAGAAATTCGCAGGCCGCGACAAGGAGGGAGGCGTGTGGAAATATCAACTGATCTACGGGCTATCCACAGTCGCGGTCGAGCCGTCCGTAACCGATGACTATCCGCTGTTCCTGCGGGGAGTCGCGATGGAGGAGGGCGGCCTGACAACGATCGCGGTGGGCGGAAGCAACTACGCGTTCAGCGCGTCGGGAACGATTCAGCTTCCCAACGGCAATGTGTTCGCGATTGCGGTGACGGCCGCGGGCGGAGCGCAGTTGCGGGAAGGCACCGATTACTCGGTGGATAACGTGAATGGGATCGTAACGGCCATAGCCGGCGGTGCGGCGTCGGGCGGCGAGACCGTTCAAATCGCGTATAGCTATGCGGAGCAGGTTGTCGCAACAGCGGATCAAACCGCTCCGATCGGATAAGGCGGATGCAACATCAACAGAATCCAAATGAGCAGCAGGTGAGAATGCAATGCCAGCAAGTTTCTTGCACGGAGTCGAAGTAATCGAGGTTACAACCGGCCCGCTTCCGATCACGGTGGTGAAGTCCGCCGTAATCGGCCTGGTGGGAACGGCCCCAACCTGGGCGGTTGAAGCGCCCGCGGCGGCGCCGGCGGTAAATTCGCCTGTATTAGTCAGTTCCGCGCGCGACGCGGCGAATTTGGGGCCGCTGGTGCGGGGATACTCGATTCCCTATGCATTGAACGCGATCCAGCAGCAGGGAGCCGGGCAATGTATCGTGGTCAACGTCTTCGACATTACCAAGCACAATTCGCAGGTGACCAACGGCGCGTACCCGTTCCCGGCCCTGCCCGTGGCGCAGGCCATTAGCCTCGGCCACATGGGGATTCTTCCCGGCTCGGTGGTAATTCAGCCCGCGGCGGCGCCGGCCGATTGGACCGCGAGCCATGCCTACTCCGCCGGGAACGCAATCAAACCGGCGGCCGGCAACCCCGGCGGCTATGTGTTCAAATGCACGGCCGCCGGAACTTCGGGCGCATCGGAACCGAGTGCCTGGAACCAGGCGGCAGGGAGCGCGGTGGCCGACGGCTCGGCCACGTGGACGAACATCGGGGTCAGTCCCTATGTGGAAAATACCGATTATACAGTGGACTATGTGAACGGCGTAATCACGCAGAAAACGGGCGGTTCCATGTCGGCGAACGAATCGGTGACGGCCGCGTTCAGCTACGCCGATCCGACGAAGGTGCAGGATTCCGACATCGTCGGCTCGGTGACTGGGAGCGCGTACAGCGGAATTCAGGCGTTCCAGATCACTTACGGGTCGATGGGGTTTTTCCCGAAGATACTGATCGCGCCGGGCTTCTCCCAGACCGCCGATGTGGCGAGCGCCTTGACCGAAATGGCGGACACCGTGCGGGCGATCGCGTTGATCGACTCGCCGCCGGCGACTGCGTCGGCGGTTGCAATGGCTAATCGCGGAGTCGCCGGAAATGCGTTCGACACCTCTAACCCGCGCGCCGTCCTCTGTTATCCGCAGGAATCGTTTTACGATACGGGATTGGTGCCCGCCGGTGTGACGCTCAACTCCTCCGGCGCGCCGGCCGCCGCAACGTACAACGCCGCCGCGGTGGGGCCGTATTCGCAATGGGTGGCGGGAGCGATCGCCGCCAAGGACCTCGCGCAGGGCTATTGGTGGTCGCCGTCGAACACTCAGATCAACGGGATTCTGGGTCCCGACGTGAGTCTATATGCGTCGATCGTAGATCCCAACTGCGATGTCAACAACCTGAACGCGGCCGGAATCGTTACGGTGTTCAACGCCTACGGGACGGGACTGCGCGTGTGGGGCAACCGCAGTTCGGCGTATCCGTCGAGCACCGCGCCGGCGAACTTCATTTCAATTCGGCGCACCATGGACGTGATCGAGGAATCGGTGCAGCAGGCGATGCTCCAGTTCATCGATCAGCCGATTTCCAACGCGCTCATCGGGGCGATCCTCGCCAGCGTAAACGCGTTCATTCGCACGCTCGTCCAGCGCGGCGCACTGGTCGCCGGCGCGGCCAGCTACGATCCGGCGGAGAATCCGCCGAACCAGGTGTCCGCGGGACAACTGGTATTCGACATCGACGTGATGCCGCCGCCGCCCGCCGAACGTATCACGTTCCAGACCTACATCGACATAACGCTGCTGTCGCAACTTGGTCAGACCAACGCGATGCCGTCATCGGCGGCCTCGTCAAATTAATTCTCACGGCGGAGCATAGGCATGAACATTCAAATCAATTCGCTAACCAACGCAAATATCTACATTGACGGGATCGGCCTGCTCGGCCGCGCCGAGGAGATCACCATCGCGCACCCCAAGCACAAGATGATCGATTACAAGGGGCTGGGGATGGCCGGGAGCGCGGAACTGTGGGCGGGTGTGGACAAGCTCGAGTCGAAGATCAAATGGTCGTCGTTCGACGCCGACGTGCTGACGCTGTCGGCCAGCCCGTTTCAGACCCATTACTTCCAGGCGCGCGGCAATCTGGAGCAATACACGAGCCAGGGCCGCAGCGCGGAATTGCCGGTTGTGTACATGATGACGGGGGTGTTCAAGGACGCCGGGGCGCCGAACTTCCAGCAGCATCGGATGGTCGAAACGATCTCGGCGATCAGCATTTATCACTGCGAACTGTATGTCGGCGCTTCGCAGGTGTACCTATACGATGTATTTGCGAATATCTATGTCGTGGGCGGAGTCGATCAACTAGCTACGTTCCGCTCGAACCTCGGCGGATGAAAGGCCGCTGGAAGGCGGCACCAAAATCAGGCTGACTAACCAATGGTGAATCGATGGGCGTAAGGCTATTTGTCGGAAATCTCAGTTATTCGCTGGCGGACCCGGAACTGCGCGCTGCATTCGCGGACTTTGGCGTGATCCGGGCGGAAGTGGTGCAAGAGCGGCAGGAGGGCCGTTCGCGCGGATACGGTTTCGTCGAAGTTGAGAACGAGGATGCGGCGGCGGCGGCGATCAAGGCCCTGGACGGCAAGGAATTGAGCGGCCGGCCGATGCGGATCGAGCTTGCCCTTTCGCCTCGCCGCCGTGGCCTGAAGGAGCGCAAAGATGTTCGCGATCCTCGGTGAAATCACGTTCGAGGTGTCCGGCTCGCCGGCGGCGATCCGGTCGCGCCAAAACTACGACTACGCCGAACAGCGCGTGGTCGAGGACAAGCCGCGACTGCAATGGATCGCGGACGCCCTCGAGCGGCTCGAAGTGGAAATGCTGCTTCACGCTTCGCTCAGCGATCCGGCGGCGCAACTGGCGTTGCTGCGTGCGTCGGCGTCGGCGCATCGGCCGCTGCCGCTCATTTTCGGCAACGGAGTATTCCGGGGATTTTTTGTGATCGAATCGATCGAGGTACGCTCGCGCCAACTGTCGGCCGCCGGCGCTCCGATCGTAATTACAGCCGCGGTTGGACTGAAGGAGTGGGCGGCCGGATCGGAAGTGAATGGAGCTTTGACGGCGGCATTTACCCCGCTTGGGCTTGCCGCCGCGCCAGGAGCCGCAGCCGGCCCGGTGACGGCGGCGGCGCCGCTTCCCGGCGTGTCGGCGCTACGGAGCGTAACGCCGCAGCCCGCGGCCGCGAGTCCGAATCAGCGGCTCGATGACGTCTCCGCCGCGGCGATTGTCAGGAGTCCGGCGCAATGACGGCCGGACAATGCATCCTGCACGTTACCGCCGCAGGCGAACGATGGGACCTGCTAGCCTGGCGGTACTACGGCGACGCATCGCAATATAGTCAAATAATAATGGCTAATCCAACAGTCGCAATCTCACCCGTGCTCGATAGCGGACTTGCCATCGTGGTCCCGGTAGTGCAAGAAGCGCAGATCGCGTCCGCCAACCTTCCTCCATGGAAGCAAGCGCAAGGGCCGGCGGCATGACTGCGGCGGCACTGGCATATACGGTGCGCACGCCACACTGGGTGCTCACATACGCGGGCGTGAACATCACGGCGGACGTATCTTCGATGGTGGTGTCGGTTACCTACACCGATCGGCTGGGCGGGGCGGCGGGCGAGGCCGAAGTCGAAATCGAAGACCACGCCAAACTATGGCAAGACTTGTGGTACCCGGCGCTCGGAGACCGAGTGAACTTGTTAATTGGATATCGGGGAGAAGAATTGCTGCCGTGCGGCGACTTTCAGGTTGACGATTTGGAGCTGGCCGGCCCGCCGGATACGATGCATCTGCGCTGCCTCGCCGCATATGTCACCCCGGCGATGAGGACGGCATACACGATCGGTTACGAGAACCAGAGCGTTCTCGGAATAGCGCGAGCGGTCGCGGCAAAGTACGGACTCGAGGTAGCCGCGGCGCCGGGCGTCAGTGACATTCAGTACGCTCGCGTTACGCAACGGCAGGAGTCCGATCTCGAATTTCTGCGGCGGCTCGCGCGGGAACACGATTACGATTTTACCGTGCGGGGGGCGCGGCTGGTATTTTACGCGCGCACGGCGCTGGAATCGGCGGCGCCGGTGGCAACGATTACGCGGCAGAGCGCCGGACGGTTTAATTTTAGGAGCCGGACGCACGCGATGTACAGCGGGGCGCAGGCCGCATATCAGAACCCGGATACCAAGCGGCTCATCTTGCAGACCGCCAAGCCCGCGGGAACGATCGCCGCGGGCGATACGCTGAAAATCGTGACGCGATGTGAAAACGGCCAGCAGGCGGCGGTGAAGGCGCAAGCCGCGCTTCACCGGCACGACATGATCGCCGTCGAGGCGGCGCTGTCCGGTCCGGGGAGCATCGCACTCGCGGCGGGGAACACGGTGGCGTTGGGCGGATGGGGCAAGTTCGACGGCAATTACCTGATCGAGACCGCCCGTCACCGGCTCTCGCGCGCGAATGGATATACGACGGAGGTGGAGGCGCGAAATGTCGCATAAAAGCCGCGAGCGGAGTAGAGAGGTTTCTCACTTGTCACGCGGGAGATCGCGCCGATGAAGAACACTATTCGGGACCGCCGATTGCACGAAGGCCGCGCGGCCTTTCGGGTCGCGCTAGTGAAGGAAATCGATCCGGTTGCGGCGAAGGCGCGAGTGGTCTTCCCGGATCGCGATCGGGCGGTTAGCTATTGGCTGCCGGTGCTCACGCGATGGTCGCAGAACAACAAACTGTACTGGATGCCGGATGTCAATGAACAAGCCATTTGCCTAATGGACGAATACGACGAAGCCGGTTGCGTCCTTGGGACCGTATTTTCGCAGCCCGACGCACCCCCGCCGGCGATGACCGCCGACAAGCTGCATATGGCGTTCGCCGATGGAACTCACATGGAGTACGACCGGGCATTGCATTTGCTCGACCTCGCGTTCAACGACGGGGCGGAAATGAAATATGACGGCGCCGCCCACGCCTTCGCGGTTTCACTGCCGCCGGGGGCGGTGTACTCGGTTGCGGCGAACGGCGCGTCGCTGTCGATCGACGCAAACGGGAACGTGAAGGTCGCCGCCGCCGGGGACATCACGTTCAAAACCGGAACGAATGCAACCAGCGTCGATCAGGTCGTTTCGGTCTTCAACACTCATTTACATCCGGGAGTGCAGCCGGGCGGCGGCGAGACCGGCAAACCGACCGAAGAGATCCCATGAGGAAAATTCGATGAGACATCCGATAGTAAGAGTTCTATTTCTCCCCATCCTACTGTCAGCTCTCTGCCTGCTCGGCGCCACGGGAGTCGCCGAGGCGCAGACGGCTACGATGACGCCTACGCAGACCGCGACGATGACGGAAACCGGCACCCCCACTGCGACGGCGACGGCCACTGCCACGGCCAGTCCCACCGCGACGCCCACTGCGCTTGCATCTCCGGCGGGATACAGCAGGGACCTGCCGATCGCCCGGCGCTATTCGATGACGGCGGCCGCGCCGGAGGCGGGCGCGCAAGCCGAGCTGATTCTGCCGGCCGCGCCCGGCGCGGTAACGCGGCTCTGGGATTACACGATTAGCTGCACGCCCGCCACGGGCGTGGTGGCCGGCCAAGCCACGATCGTGTCGGACGGAATCCTGCTCCGGGCGCCGGAATTGGTCGAGACCACCGCCGGCGCCATGGTTTCGCAACCGCTGCCCCCGATCGACGCGCCGGCGGCGGGCGCGGGCATCGTAATTTCCGTACCGGCGATTACCAGCGGCGGCGAGTGCGTAATCGACGCCACCTACAGTATTCAGAACTAGTGAGTAGTCGAGCAATGAGAGCAATACGACGAGTTCACGGAGCGTTTGTTTGTGCAATCTGCGCGGTCTGCGGCTTTGCGCTTCCGGCCGCGGCGCAGACCGCCACCGCGACGCCGGCAGCGTTTGCGACGCCGGTTCAGGCGGCAAACCGATGCCAACTGGTACAGGCCGGCCCGGTGATTAGCGGCAGTACGGACAATCTCGCGTTGCCGGCGGAATACAACTTTGCGGGCGATGCGGTGGTTGTGGGGGTAAACTTGATATACCCGGGCGGTCCGGCGCCGGCGCTTACGATTTCGGACGCGAATGGCGCGGCCGGATGCCTGGCTTCAAGCTGTCCGCCGGCGATGGTTCCCGGCGGCACAATGGACGCCTACGAATGCGCCGCGATCGTGCCCGCGGACGGCGCCGCGCAATTCACGGTCTCGAATCCCGCGCACAACACGATTGCGATGAGCGCCGGCCTGCTGGAGGTTGAGGGGGCTAGCTATTCGATCGATTCCATCGGGGCGTGCGCCGAGGGGAACAGTTCGTCGGCGATCGCGCCGCCGATCGCGCCGCCGCACGCGGACGATTTCGTGCTGGGCGGATGCGTGGCTGACGCCGCGTCCGCACTCTCGGCAAGCGGCCCGCCCGCGCCGTGGACCGCGCTGAACCGGTCGGTGGCTCCCGGCGCCGCGCTGTTGCCGGGGTACGCGAATGGCGCCACCGGTTCGCTGTCGGCGGCGTATTCCATTTCGCCGGCGTCGCCGTTTATTTGCCAGTCGTTTTCGATCTATTGCGGCGCGGCCCAGCCGCTTCCGACTCCGATGGCGGCGGGCGCTCCAATTCTCCGGCCGTGGAAATGGAATAGTGAATCGCGATGACCACGGATGCAGCTACGCTCGCGGATATTACCTCCGCCGACTGGTCGCTCAAGCTCGATTCGGTAATCGGCGTGAACGCCACCGGAGACGGAATCGGCAGTGTTGTACAGGGGATCGACGACGTTAACCAGTGCATTGCCATCATTCTGTCCACGCCCAAAGGTTCCGATCCGTTGCGTCCAACTTTTGGCGCGGACCTGTGGCAGTATATCGACGCGCCGATCGACTCGGCCAGTCCGGCGATCGTGCGGGAAATCCACTCCGCGATTTCGCTCTGGGAGCCGCGCGTGAAGCTCATATCGGTGTCCGCCGCGCAGGTGCGGGGAAACGCCGCCCAACTCCAAGTTACCATCGCTTACCGGCTGAACCTCGCCGGCGCGGCCGCCGCATCGCACACTACAACCATTCAACTACCGGGGAACCTAGCAGGGTGCGGAAAAATGATCGCTTTTCGCTCCGCACCGAGGTAGATAGATAGGTGACCGTTGTGGGTTGAGGAGGACGCGGGGATGCGCGGGAAGGTCTATAATAATATATTGATGTTGAGTTAG
>JBOHWK010000145.1:0-51982 GCA_050736715.1 Binataceae bacterium (SeqCode)
CCGCGGGCCGCGGCCCGCGAAAATCGCCTGCGCGCCCGAAACCGCCGCATAGACCCACAGCGCGGCGACTCCCATGATGAAGCCGCCGTGGAGATTGGCCCACAGCGCGAGCATCGGGACCGCCAGCCACAGGCGTCCGATCCGCCAGGAATCGGGCTTGCGCGCGAAGCCGAAGCAATCGCGCGCGAGCAGATAGAGGAGCGCGCTCAGGAGCGCGAACGTGAACGCTTGCGGGCGGTATTGCACCTGCCAGTTGATCGTGGAGACGGCGCCGAGCAGAGCGGCCACCCGGAGCAACGGCGGCGCGCCGGTCTCCGCGCCGGCCGCCGCCAGAAAAATCACGATCAGCGCGGAGCAGGCAAGTTTCATCAGCTTGATGCCGAAAACGCCCATCCAGTTGTACAGCGCGCCCATGATGACTTCCGTGAGCCATTCGTGATTGAGCCAGAGATGGCCGGCGGCGGTGTAGGAGTAACGGTCGCGCCAGAGGACATGGCCCGCGCGGATGGCGTCCTGCCCGAAGCGGACGTGACCCCAGAGATCGGGATCGGCCATGCGCCACAGGTCGGCAAGCGCGATCGCAAGGAGGATCAATCCCGGCGCATGGCGGAAGAGCAAGGTTGGCCGGGGCCCCCGCTCGGCCGGTTCGATTTGCGTAGGGTTTGGGCTTGCCATTGGCGTCATCGCCGTGCGGCGGAACCGTCCATGGATTTAGGGAAACGTCACCGTGCGAGCCTCACCCGTCACCGGCACGCCGGGGAGATGCGCAGCGGGCGAATCGGCGCGCGCGTAGAGCATCGACACGTTGTCCTTGTATATCAGTTTCCAGGCGGGACTCGCGCTCATCAATTTTATGGGCGCGTAATGGATGGGCAGCAGGACGAAATCGTGCGGGTAGTCCTTAAGGAGCGCCGCCGCGCCGGGGCGATCGTTTTCGAAATCCTCGAACGCGCGCGCGATGCGATTCGGGTAGAGCGTTTCGTAGCGGCCGTCGATAAACACGTGGGACCCCGGGAGGCAATGGTACAGAAGGTAATCGTTCCAGGCATAGGCGGCCAGAATGTTCCCCCGGAGCCGATTTGCGCGCATGAAGGCGATCGCGCCCTGCGGTTCCGCGCGGGCGATCGCGATGCGCTCGGTGAACAGTCCCGACCGGAAGAATATCGCGATTGCCAGAATCGCGATTGCCGCCTCGCTCAACCAACTGGCGTGCGCGGGTAACATAGTGCCGCCGCCCGCCGAGCCGGGCTGCGCGGTTTGGCCCGCGCCCTTTCGGCGTCTTGCCGCGCGATTGCCGGACTCCGCGCGTCCGCGCGCGTTCCATCGCCCGGCCACGAGCGCCGCATGGCGCGCCAGCGCGGGCGCCGTTCCGATGAGGCCGAGGGAGAGATTCCTTAGCGCGGAAAACGCCGCGTAGAGCATCGTCACGCCCACCGCGACCAGCGGGGAATCGCCGCCGCGCGGGACAATCGCCACGGTAATTGCGAAGCCGGCCAAAACCGCAACGAATACCGCCTCGAACAGGCGATCGGCCGCGCTTCTATGCCATATCGCGACCATCGCCTGCGGCAGCGGCTGCCATTCCACGATGTCCGCGAGCATCCGCGGCCGCGAGATCGTGTGCGCGACCGAACGCCAGAGGCCAAACCCAAACGGCGTCGCGAGCGTCATCAGCGCCGCCGCCGCAACGATCGCGCCGAAGCGCAACCCGCGGCCCCATCCCCGCCCCGCGATCGCGTCGCGCGTTCCGGCAACCGCCCCATAGACGGCGATCGCGGCGAGGCCGGCGGCGAACCCGCCGTGCAGATTCGCCCACAGCGCCATCAGCGGAACCACGATCCAGACCGGCGCGCGCCCGCGATAGTTGTCGCGCGCGAGCAGCGCCATTACCACGCTCAAAAATGCATAGCTGAAATCCTGCGGCCGGAATTCCATTTGGGGAGTCAGCGCGACCGCCGCCGCGAGCATTACCATTCCCTGAATTTCGATCGGCGCGCCGGTCTCGCCCACCGCCGCGGCCAGGAAGATTACCGTGGCGGCCGCGCAGGCGAGCTTGATTAGCTTGAGTCCCGCCGCTCCCATCGCGGCGTACGCCTTGGCCATCAGCAATTCGGAAAGCCATTCGTGGTCGATCCACGGCAGATGGGGAATCGAGTACGAGTAGGGGTCGATGCGGATGACGTGGCCGCCGTTGGCGATCATGGCGGCGCCGAAGCGGAGATGGCCCCACAAATCGGAATTGGTGTAATCAACCGCGCTCAGGATTGCGATCAGGAACAGGATCGTCGCGGGCGAGTAGCGGATGAGCGGCGGCGCGGCGGGAACCGATGCGCGCGCGAGCGCCGAATCGCTCTTGGGCTCGCGCGCACTGTCCGCCGCTGAAATTTTCCGGTCCGGCATGATCCTTCGCGGCTATTCGCCGCCGTTCATTTTCGCAGGACCGTGACGCCGCGCAAACGTGCGACGGCGTGCGGAAATTCCCGCCGGTATCGCGCCGCCGCCCGCCGCGAGAGGTGTTGATCGCCCAGCACGATCAGCGTTGCCTTCGATGCGTCCCGGCTCAGGAGCACCGGCTCCAGCGGATTGGCCGGGTAGTAGTAGCGCAGGACATTAACGGCGTAGCGCGGAACGATAACGGCGGTGTCCCCCGGCCGGAGCGCGGCCTGGGCGGCGGCAAACGCCTCGCGATATTGCGCGTCGTGCGGCTTGCGATCGTAGCCATGCACATGGCCGAGCGAAAATAGCACGGCGGCAACGAGCGCGATGCTCCGCCATCGAACTCCCGGAAGCGCGGCGATTCCGATTCCCGTCAGAATGAAAAACGGCGCGAACGAGGATAGCGCATAGCGCTCGACAAAGATCGGCGTCAGCGCATAGGAGACCGCCAGCATCGCCAGCGGCGGCGCCCACATCCAAACCAGCGCGAACCCGATCGTTTCGCGCGCACCCCGGCGCCATCCCGCTATCGCGCCCCATCCCGCCAGCGCCATGAGCACGGGAAACGCGAAGCTCCCGGTAGCTTTGTTGAACAGGGCGATTGGCGCGTAGAAGCGCGGCGGCTCGATCCATTTGATGAAGCCGCCGGCGGTCATCGCCGCGCTCGCGTGAAGCGACGCGAACAAAATCGGCGCCAGCACGATTCCGGGGAGGGCAAGCGCAACCGCAGCCGCGA
This sequence comes from Binataceae bacterium (SeqCode), assembly GCA_050736715.1. Lineage (GTDB taxonomy): Bacteria > Desulfobacterota > Binatia > Binatales > Binataceae > Binatus. The sequence continues at coordinate 3,173 of JBOHWK010000145.1, forward strand.
AGGCGCGCCGCACGCCCGCGTCAGCCGGCCGCCATCGAGCGCGCGATACAAGATAAAGCAGCCACAATCCCTCGGCGGCGGGAAGGAGCACAGCCGAAAAGTTAGCCGCGACCGCGAGCGCGGTCAGAATCGCGACGCCGCAATAATTCCCGATTCCGCCGCGCCGGATCGCGCGAAGAAAGAGCGCGGCCTGCGCGAGCGACGCCGCCAGCACGAGCGGATACATTCGCAGCTCGCGCGAATATTTGATCGTGACAACGTTCACCGCGAATATCAGCGCGCCCATCGCCGCCGCAAGGCGCGCCTCTCCGCTGGAATACGCGCCGCCATCGGCTGCGAGCATTTCCCGCGCAGCGCCATACACCAGAAGGATCGCGAGCGTTCCGAGCGCCGCCGAAAGCGAGCGCATCGCGGCCAGGCTCGAACCGAACAGCGCGATCCAGCCGTGCAGCAGCAACTCATGGATTGGCAGCTTGCCGGGCAACGGTGCGGACGGGCGGAGCGCGCCGGCGCGAGCGATCGGGCCGCCGCGGGCCGAGGCGTCCACTCTGAGATGCGCTTGGCGATAAATCACGGCCGCCATCGACGGCGCGGAGGCCGCGCGCCACGAGGCGGACTCGTCCGGCGACATTTCGCGCCGCCCCAGATTCGCAAAGCGGAGAAAGCCGCCGAGTAGGAGCGCCGCGCCGAGGAGGATTAGGCTCAGCCGTTCCAGCGAAAGCGGCGGGCGGGCCGCCGCGATGCGTCCGGTGGTCAGAGTCCCTTCCTCAATTGCGGCGCGGGACGAAAGCCCACCGTGCGCGCCGCGGGAATCGTCATCGGCGCGTTCGTGCGCGGATTGAACCCGGCTCGCGCATGGCGGCGGCGCACGGTAAAGGTGCCGAATTCCGGCATCCAGAAGCGCTTCTCCTTGCGAATCGCGCGGGCGATTTGGCCGAACGCCGACTCAATGATTTGCGCGGTGAGTTTCTTGGGCTGACGCGTCGATTTCGCCACGGCCTCGATCAGTTCGGCTTTGGTCATTGCGCCTCCAGAGCTTTTCTATACCGGATGCGCGCCCCACCCCAAAGCGCCGGGTTCGCCGATCCGTGTTGCGATCCAGCCGCGCATGGCGGCAAGCGCGCGAGTGCCGAGTTCGAGTTTCTTATCCCGGCCGCGCGCGGCGCCGTTAAGCGGCGGCATCAGGCCGTAATTCGCGTTCATCGGCTGAAAATCGCGCCGCGCCGAATCGGTGACATACGCGACGAGCGAGCCGAGCGCGGCCTCCATCCCGTCCTTTCTCATCCCCGCGCGAAACCTCATTATCACGCCCCGAATCCATTTATGAGACTGCTGCTAAGGCTTCAAGTCATCGAAAGCCCACAATGTGTCGCGGTCCCGTAAAACGTAAAGCGCGGCAAAAGCGGCCAGGACCGGAATGGCGGCGACGAACAGATGATGGCCCTGAGTGAACGGGCTGGCCAACTGCCTCCAACTGGCGATCGTCGAGACGGCGTGGAGAACCAGGCCGGCGGCGTAGCTATAGTTCTTCCACGCGCCCGCAATAATGAGAATGCTGACGATCGCTTCAACCCCTCCCACAGCGTAAGCGCCAGAGGCCGGGATTGGCATCTTGTAAAAGACCCGGAAGATCGCGGCGGTGGTTTCCGGCTCAGCGAACTTGTCACAACTCCAAAGCAGCAGGAAAATCCCCAACCCAAGCCTTAGTACGAGCAACGCGACCGGTTCTTTCCGCATCGTTTTTTATCTCCGCCAAGCCAGCAATTTGCGCAGCAGCCAACTCACGCGAGGCGTGAGCCGGGGGCGATTGTGCGCGGGCGTTGCCACGGTGGCGATCCTTATGCTGACGTTTTTTGCCGCAAGGCTCTTTGCGCCAGTCTGGTCACATACACGGTTACTGCAATAGTCGCGATGAAACCGAGAATTTCAAACGTCCATCTCTCGGGTGCAGCGCCGGCGGCGGCGCTGCCGACTCTGGTCAGATCGCCGGCCAAAGTTCCAATATAAACGTACATCACGATCCCCGGAATCATTCCCGCCCACGACGCGAAGAAATAATCTTTCAACGAGACGCCGGTAAGGCCAAACGCGTAATTCAAAAGATTGAACGGAAAAATCGGGGATAGCCGCGTGAGAAGAACGATCTTCCAGCCCTGTTGCGCGACGGCCTGGTCGATCGCTTTGAAGTTTGGATTGCCCTCGAGCTTTTTCGCGATCCGGTCCCGCGCCAGGTATCTGCCCGCCAAAAACGCGCAGGTTGCCCCCAGCGTCGCGCCGATCGACACGTAGATCGTTCCGTACACCAGGCCGAAGAGAAACCCGGCGCTCATGGTCAGGATGATGCCGGGTATGAACAGGACCGCCGCGACGATATAGAGGAGCACAAAGGCGGCCGGACCCAGCGCCCCGAGGCCCGCGATCCACGCAAGCGCATTCGTTACCATCGCCTCGGAGCCAACCTGCCTTGCCGCAACCGCGATCGCCGCAATCGCCGCGATCGCGATTAGAAGTTTTGGCCGGATGAAACGATTCATTGTTTTTAGCCATCCATTCGAGCGCGGCTTCGCAGCAATGCGGACGCCATCTACTCTGAGGAGCCGCACCTTTCGTTACAACCGGTTCCGCGGGTCCGGCGAATCGCGGGCACGGGGCGTCCAATGCGAATGAATTTTACCTGAGTTTTTTCGTCCATTGCGATCGTCCATCGCACCGATCGGAAAAACATCGTTTCGCGGGGAGAGGAGAAAGCAGTGCCAGTCAGCGGGAGCCATTCCAGGGGGGAAAGGCGGCTCTTTTACCCGCGCGGCATAATCGGAGCCTTTGTCATAGTTGTGGCCGCGGTTGGGGGCGTTTGGCTCCACAACCGGTATGCGGTTTCCGGCACAATGCTGATTCCACTTAAGACGTACTCTTCGGCGGAGTACCCGGAAGATCCCGCCGATAAGAGCGTCGATTACGGCCGGTATTCGGACCGCCGCCTAAAGCTGATAAAACGCGACGCGACTCATTTCGATTTCGTTCTCGAACCGAAGCGCGGCTATGTGGCCACGGTTGCTTTCAGGAACATCGACGTAAGCCTCATGACGCCGAGCAAGCCGGTCTGGACCAAACACGATCCGAATCTGCAGCGCATCGCGCTGACGGATCGGCAGTGGAATCGCCAACAGGTGAGTTTTCCCCGCGGCTCCTCTCATCTCGAAGTGAGCGGAGGCAACGGATTCGAGCGCGGCAATCTAACGGAAGCGGCGCTCGCGAAGAATTGCCTGAATGCCGGACTTTGGGAAGTGCTGCTTTTCGACCGGGAGAACGGGAAGAACACTCTCTATTACCACGGCTGGTTCACTTTCCCGCTCGGCTACTACAAGGAGATTTTCGAGCGCAACACGGGACTCCCCTACTGGAAGCATTGGTACTATTTGGAGCACTGGTTCAATCCGGCCGGACTTAAGCTGAACTTAGCCAAGCTCAGAACCGTCCTGCGGGAAAGGACCGCGCCGGCGAAGTTTCTTGCCGATGAGCCGATATTCGCGTATGGCGACCAGCGGCGGAAACTCCGCTCGCTTGACTTGCACAATCTCCTGACTTGGGGCGGCTTCTTCACTCCGGCCGGGTATGCGATTCGGTTCCCAACGTTCGCGCCTCCGGGCCGCTACTTTGTATCCAAGCCATGGAAGAACGAATATTGGCGGCTCGGTAAATTCGACAAGGCGATTTTACGCAACATCAAGTCTCCGGCGTCGGACCAGCCGCTGCTGGAGGTCGAGTTGGACTTCACGAACACCAGAACCGGGGAGCCAACCCGCTACATCGTTAGCGGAATCGACGTGCCGGCGCTTGCGCAACTCGACATCGCGGACTATTCGAAAGTACTTTATATGCCGATGGGGATCGGCGTTCCGCCTTTTTATCAGAGCTATGACGAACTCGTGAAGCATCCTCCCAACAAGAGTCCTTACTTCTGCGTGATGTTGGACAGTCAAGGCCGGTGGATCAACCACCACGAGGTAGCCATCGACGGCCCCGCTTTGCACCGGGACAAAATCAATCCCAATATCCTGCATCTGTACCTAACGTCCTACGAGCGGCACACGCTAATTGGCCACTTCGTGATCGCGCTGACGGACAAGACTTCCCTCGCTCAAAGGGAACCGGCGCCGGACGAGCCGGGGCACACCCGCCAGTGATCCCCGCGCGCAAGGCCGGCGCGCCGGCGAGCGCCTCGGGGCCGGCCAATTGGCCCGGGCGGCCATCGGCCTAGCTCCTTAAGGTGTAGCGTTTAAGCGCCAACGCATCCGGCTCGGCGCCGCGGCATCGGACCGAAGCGTGGCGGCATCGAAGCGCCGCCGTTACCAGCCTATTGTTCGCACGCGGACTTGAGGCGGCTATCTGCGGCGGGTGAGGAACCGGCCGGCAAATCGCTTTCGATCCAGCCGGTCATTGCGGCGAGTGCGCGATTGCCCATTTCGATCTTCTTCTCGCGGCCGCGCGCGGCGCCGGCGAGCGGCGGCATCAGGCCGTAATTCGCGTTCATCGGCTGAAAATCGCGCCGCGCCGAATCGGTGATGTATGCGACCAGCGATCCGAGCGCGGTCTCCGCCGGCGGAACCACCGGAGCGCGGCCCGCGAGCAGATTCGCGGCGTTGATCCCGGCTAGCAATCCCGCCGCGGCCGATTCGAGGTAGCCCTCGACCCCAATCGTCTGCCCGGCAAGGAATAGGTTCTCGCGCGCGCGCAATTGCAACGTCGGGAGCAAAAGGCGCGGCGAATCGATAAAGGTGTTGCGATGGAGCGAGCCGAGCCGCACGAACTCGGCGCGCTCCAGCCCCGGAATCGTCCGCAACACGCGGCGCTGCGCCGGGTAGGTCATCTTGGTCTGGAAGCCGACGATATTGTAGAGGCGGCCCGCCGCGTCGTCCTGGCGCAATTGCACGCAGGCGAACGGGCGGCGTCCGGTGCGCGGATCGGTCAGTCCGACCGGACGCATCGGACCGAACGCGAGCGTATCGGGCCCGCGCCGCGCCATCTCCTCAATCGGCATGCAGCCCTCGAAATAGACCGGCTTCTCGAATGGATGCAGCTCCATCTTCTCTGCGGCGAGCACGGCGGCGACAAACGCCTCGTATTGCTCGCGGGTCATCGGACAGTTGAGGTAATCGTCGCCGCCCTTGCCGTAACGCGAAGCGCGGAAGACGATTTCCATATCGATGGAATCGGCGGTGACGATTGGCGCGATCGCGTCGTAAAAATAGAGACTGCGCGGGCCAATCACTTGCTCCAGCGCCGCGCCGAGTGCGGGACTGGTGAGCGGGCCGCTCGCGATAATCGTAACGCCGGCGGGAATTTCGGCGGCCTCGGCGCGAACCACCTCGACGCCGGGATGCGTTTCGAGCGCCTCCGTGATCGCGCGCGAAAAGTCGTCGCGATCGACGGCGAGCGCGGAGCCGGCGGGAACGCGCGCGCGGTCCGCCGCCGCGATTACCAGCGAGTCGAGCCGACGCATCTCCTCTTTCAAAACGCCAACCGCGGTTTCGCGCGAGTCGCTGCGCAGAGAGTTCGAGCAGACGAGTTCGGCAAAGCCGGCCGTGCGATGCGCCTCGGTCATGCGCACCGGGCGCATCTCGATTAGCCGCACGCGCACGCCGCGCCGCGCGAGTTGCCATGCCGCCTCGCTGCCCGCGAGTCCCGCGCCGATAATGGTGACTTGAGCGTTTGCCATCAAATGAGCCGAGAACGACTGAATCGTGCCGTGAGGGCGCCGCGATGTAAATTCGCCGGACTTCCGTAATATACTCCAATGCTGTCCGATGGCAGTAATCGAAAAATCGCCCCGGCCCGCAGTCCGCTTCCTGGTTGCGATCGCACTGGTGGCCGGATGCACGCTTGCACAGCAGGTGTTGCTGACGCGGCTGCTATCGGCGGCAATTTTTTATCACTTCAGTTTTCTTGCGGTATCGCTCGCGCTTTTGGGCAGCGGCGCGGGCGCGATCCTCGTGTATGTCCGCCCGCGATGGTTCGCTCCCGCGCAAGCGGATCGAGTGATGGCGCAATGGACGGCCGCATTCGCGGTGCTGACGATTCTGTGTCCGGTTCTAATGGTGCGGCTAAATTACACCGATGTTGGAGTTTCCGCGCAATTCGCAATCAATCTGGGAGTGGCCTGTCTTATTGCGTCCGTCCCATTTTTCGCCGCCGGTGTCGTGCTGGTGATGGCGCTGAATTCCTATGCGGACTGGGTGGGCTTGGTGTACGGGGCCGATCTCACCGGCGCGGGATTGGGAGCCTTCTTGATCGTGCCGGTTCTATGGCTGGCGCCGGCGCCCGTCCTGATGGTCGCATTAGGAACGCTCGCGGCGATTGCCGCGGCACTCTTTTCTCCGGCGCGATCTCCCGAACGCAAAGCCGGAATTGCTTTGATAGCGGCCACGGCGGGCATTACCGCGCTTGCGGCGGTGACCTCGCTGGTTTATCTCAATCCAGACGGTTACCTGCAAATTACCAAGGGCGCCAGGAAGGTCGCCGACGTATGGACCCCGATCACCCGCGTGGTCGCCTATATGCTTCCCGACCCAAATGCTCCCGCGGTGCCGGTATTTTACGATCGCGGATACGCAGGCGCGTTTCGCCATCGCCGGGGCGAGCCGATCCCGGACTGGCACACGCTAAAGCTGGGCCCGCAAACCATCGGCTACAAGCTGGCGCCGCCGGGCCCCGTGTTGGTGATCGGCGGAGGCGGGGGCCGGGACATCTTCAACGCGCTTTCGTCGGATAGGCATCGCGTCGATGTCATCGAAATCAATGCGGGCATCCGGCGGGTGGTGGATCGAAACCTGGCTGCCTTCACCGGCGCGCCTTACCTGCTTCCCGGCGTGCATTCCGTAATTGGCGACGGCCGGTCGGTTTTGGCAAGGCGGGACAAAAAATACGCGGTGATCCACATCGGATTTACCGATACCTTCAGCTCCAACTCGGCGTCGGCCTTCGCACTTACGGAGAGCAATCTTTATACGATTCAGGCGATCGAAGAATAGTTCAATCATCTTGAACCAGGTGGGATTCTGGACTTGACCCGCTACTATCGCCAAGCCGACTTGGAGGCGCTGCGTGCCACCGTATTGACCCTCGAAGCGCTACGGCGCCGGGGCGTAAAGAACCCGCGCCGGAACGTAGTCGTAATTCTGGGACACGATTTCTGGAACGTTCTCTTCGGAACCATCTTGGCGCAAGTTAAACCTTTCACTGCCGCCCAGATGGTGCAAATTCGCGAATTGGCAAAACAGCGCGGCGACGGGATCGCATTCGGGCCCGGTGAGCCGGGACTCTTGGAATGGCGCCAACTGACGAAAGCCAAAAGCCCGATGGAATTTTGCACCCATTTTCTGCTCAATGTATGCCCGCCAACCGACAACAAACCGTTCTTCTTCGACCAGCGCCGTCTAGAAGACATCGGGAGCGAACCGGCAACGATCTCGCCGCTTACGATCCACCCGATGCTCATTCTGCTTCTGACCCTCGTGATGGTCGTTGTCCTTTCGATGCTTTTTCTAGCGGCGCCGCTGATTTTGGTGCGGAATGCCGGCCGGCCTCCAGCGCGGGATCTTTCCTTCTTCGCTGCCATCGGGCTGGGATATATGATTCTCGAAATCGTCTTGATCCAGCGATTCGTGCTGTTCCTGGGCTTCCCCACCTATGCGCTTTCGGTGGTGCTTTTCGCACTGCTGATCTTCACCGGAATCGGTTCGCTCCTTTCGGAACGATTCGCGCTTTCCAGGACCGCGCTGATGGTCGCGCTTGCGAGCGCCTTTCTGATGATCGGCGCAAGCGCCGCCACTCTCCAGCCGCTGCTAAGGCATCTTATTTTGCTTTCGTTTCCCGCGCGAGTTGGCATCTCTGTCGCGATTATCGCACCGATGGGTGTCGCAATGGGAATGGCGATGCCCGCCGGTCTCCGCCGGATCAAGGTGCTGTATGGTGCGGGGGTGCCATATGCCTTTGGCGTTAATGGGATCGCTTCGGTGGTCGGATCGGTGTTCGCGGTCGCGGCAGCGATTAATTTCGGATTTGCGGCCGTGAGCATAATTGCCGCGCTCTGCTATCTCGCTGCTTTGGTGCAAACTGCGTTGGTTTCGTGGCCAGAGGAGCACGCGGTGAAGCTGGGCCTGGATCCGGTTCAAAAATAGGCGGATCGCCTTCGCGCAATAACCCGTCACACACGCAGGACGATTACTGCGGGCGATAATTGCGGGCCGCATCGGATTCTCGGCAATTTTCGCACTTGCTCGCGATCGTTTTGCGAATCGCGAAATTAAAATACTGCGCCTTCTGAAAAATTCCCTTGAAATGCTGCCCTTTTGCATTGGCATCGCCCTTGCTCATGCTCACGGTGAAGCGAATCTACTTTGGAGGAAAGTACAATGGCTGCTACCACTGCAAATCACGTAACGTTCACGGGCTTTCGTCCGGCGTTCGAGGAGCAGACCGAAACCGTTGCCGCCGAGCGGGTCTTCCACAACAGCATCCTGACCGAGCTTCCCGGTGCCGCGTTTGCGTTCCTGACCCTCGCATACATCGTCCTGACGGTCGCCGGAATGCTGTAACCATGCGATTCCAAGGCGGCGCGAATCGTTCGGTTCGCGCCGCCCGGATCGCATCGGGCAGGAGAAAATCATGGCTGCGATAGCATTGATCGTGGCGCTGGCGGTCGCGGGGGTAATCGTCGCAATGCCGGCGCGGGCGCTCTACAGGAAAATTACTGCCGCGCGGTAGTTCATCGCGGGCGGCGGGCAGCATTCAAAAGTCCGCCTTGAAGACGGAATGGTCGGCGCCGGTGTATGAAACGCGGTGCGGTGTGAGCCGGATCATCCGAAGCGACGACAATTCGAAAAACACCGCCTCGAACGGATTCTTCCATAGGAAGAGCGCCTTCAGTTCCTCCCATTCGGCGCCGCCGCGCGCGACCTCGGCTGCGGTTCCCTGAATCAGCGCGCGCGAGATTCTAAATTTGGCCGCGTCGCCGCGCGCGCGATCGTCGATGAAAACCGCCGCGCGCGGTTGCGCCCTCAGGTTTTGGAATCGCTCCGACTCCTCCCGCATGATGAACACCAAATCGAGTTCGGGAGTTTCCGCATAGGCCTGCATCGTCGCCGTGGGCCACGGTTCGCCTTGCGTCACGAGCACGGCGATATGTTCGCTCTTAAGGAGCGCCTCCAGTTTTTGTCTCTGCGCCGGGTCCATCGTCCGCCCCTCCGATTGACAGTGCGCGAAGTGCCGTGTCACGGTCAATGGCCGGAATAATCTAACTCGCGGACCGCGCCCCCGGCGATCGCGCCGCGCAGGAGGAATGGATGGCCACCGCTCTCGATCCTCAAATGAAGCTGCTGCTCGACGCCCTAAACGCCGCCGGGCCGATGTTCCTGCGCGCGGAGACTCCGGAACAGGCGCGCGAGAAGATGCGCGCCCTGCTCGCCGCGAATCCCACGCCCGCACCGCAAATCTATTGCGCGGAGGATCGCGCGATTTCAGGCGCCGAAGGCCTCTTGCCGGCGCGGATTTACACGCCGGAGGCGCGCAATGTGCCTGGCGTTCTAGTGTTCTTCCACGGCGGCGGCTGGGTGCTCGGCGATATCGACAGCCATGACGTCCTGTGCCGCAATCTTGCCAACGGGGCGGGATGCGCGGTCGTGTCGGTAGCCTACCGCCTTGCGCCGGAGCATCAATTTCCCGCCGCCGCCGAGGACGCGCTGGCGGCGCTCCGCTGGGCGGCCGAGAATGCCGCGGCACTCGGCGCCGAACCGGGACGAATCGCGGCCGGCGGCGACAGCGCGGGCGGAAATCTGGCGGCCGCCGCCGCAATCATGGCGCGCGATCGCGGCGGTCCTGCGATTCGCTTCCAACTGCTGATCTATCCGGCCCTGGATGCCGCCCTCGATACCCATTCGCAGCGGGAATTCGCCGCCGACGGTTTCGTACTCTCGCGCGCCGACATGGAATGGTTCTGGCGCCATTATCTTGCCTCCCCCGCCGACCGGATGAATCCCTACGCGTGCCCGATCCGCGCGGCGAGCCTGGCCGGATTGCCGCCCGCGCTCGTGATCACCGCGAGCCACGATCCCCTGCGCGACGAGGGCGAGGCGTACGCCAAGCGGCTAATCGAGGCCGGAGTCAAGGCGTCATGCACCCGGTATGACGGCGTAACGCACGGCTTCCTGAGCTTCGCCGAGGTTCTCGATCAGGGAAAGAAGGCGCTCGCGCAGGCCACCGAATCGCTCCGCGCCGCGCTTGGCGACTAGCCGTCTGCGATGGCCAAGAATGAAATAAGGCGGGACTTGGGCGGCGACGGGCGCGTTGCTCAATCGCAAACCACGCTGCGCGGCGACCTGTACCATTATTTGCTCACGGCCTCGTGGCCGGTGCTGATCGGCCTGGTGGCGCTCTGCTTCGTGCTGGGCAACCTGCTATTCGCGGCCGGCTACTACTTCGGCGGCGGCATCGATAACGCCCGCCCCGGCTCGTTCGCCGACACCTTCTTCTTCAGCGTCCAGACGATGGCGACGATCGGGTACGGCAGGATGACGCCGGTCTCGATGCTGGCCAACGTCCTGGTATCGGGCGAGGCGTTTTTCGGGCTGTTGGGACTCGCGATGGTGACGGGGCTGATATTCGCGAAATTCTCGCGCCCGACCGCGCGCATCCGCTTCACCAAATTCGCCCTCATCGCGCCGCACGAGGGCGTCCCGAGCCTGAGTTTCCGGATGGCCAACCTGCGCGGCAACCGGATCGTCGAGGCGCAGGTTCACGTGGGAATCGCCCGCCAGGAGACCACCCGCGAGGGCGTCCGGATGCGGCGGCTGTACGACTTGCCGCTGCTCCGCGATCGGAATCCGCTGTTCGCGCTCTCGTGGACAGCGATTCATCCGATTGCGGAGGGCAGTCCGCTGTTCGGAGCAACGCGCGAAACGCTGGAACAATCCGCGGCAATGATCGTCGTGTCGCTATTGGGGCTGGACGAGACGTTCTCGCAAACCATCAACGCCCGCCATTTATACGGCCCGGGCGACATCGTATGGGGCGGGCGCTTCGCCGACATCCTGAGCGGTGGCGGCCCGGCGCGAGGGCGCGCAATCGATTATTCCCGCTTCGACGAACTGTTGCCGCAATAGCGGGCGGAGCGGGCCACAAGGCCGCGATCCCGTTGAGTAGAATGCCTCCGGCGAATATGGAGCGATGGAAGCGTCGTGGGCAACCGCCGTGGCTCTTGCCGTCACTCATTGCGCCGGCGCGAACGCGGCGCGGAATCGCGGCTGGAGCGCGATCGAGCCAACCGCGCGCGACATCGCGGCCGAAAGCGATTCGGCCGGGTCGGTCTCCAGCGGCAGGAAGACTTCATGCCTCGCGGGCGCGGGCGGTTCGTCCTCGGTTCCGATAACTTCCCCGGCGTACACCATCGCGCCGCCGCGGTTGCGCAGTTCGATCTTCGCACGCACGCTCGCCCGCATCGTGAAGTACTGCCCATGCACGGTCCGCGCGGCGCCAAAGTGCTTGTTCACCTCGAACTGTTCGAGCTTCGCGGTCAGCAGGAAATCGGCCCCGCCGCGCGGCCTGCCGCCGGTGGGAGCCGAATCGATCGCAATTGGAACCAGACCCGCGTCCGCCATCGCTCCGGCGAGCGCGCGTCCGAACGCCGCGCCCGCGTTGGATACGGCGAGCGCTTTATCCCGCCGGCCATCCGCCGCATATACGGCTCCCACAGCGATCTCGCCATTCGCGAGCGGCCCGGCAACCGGTGCGATCGCGATCTTCGCCGGCTTGAAGATGCGCTCCGCGCCGGGCACGAAGTCGTGCAGATAATGGATGCGCAGGCGCACCGGCGGACGGCATCCTGCGAGCGCGAGCGCCGCGATTGCGGCGGCGCCGATCGCGCAGCTAAGGTTGCGGGCCGGCAACAGCGTTATTCCTTCCTCTGCGCCACAGCACGACGAGCGCCGCCGCAATCAGGACGAGCACGATCGCGCCCATCCAGCCGGACACCCAATGCACCATCGCGGCGAACCGGTACAGTTCGTCGCCGACGAAATAACCGGCGGTCACCACGATCGGGCACCACACGATCGCGCCGAGCACGTTCCATCCTAGAAACCGGAAGAACGGCATCTCGCACGCGCCCGCCATCGGCCCCGCGAGAAATCGCGCGCCGGCGACGAATCGCGCCATGAAGACCGCCTTGTTGCCATGCGATCGAAAGAACGCTTGCAGATTGCCGTAGCGGGTGCGGACGAAGGCGAAGGAATTGGCCAGCCGGAGCACGACGCGCTGTCCTCCCGTGCGTCCGATCAGGTAGCCGCAACAATCGCCGGCGACGGCGCTGAAGATCGCCGTCGCGTACACCGCCCGCAAGTCAAGGAGCTCGCGGCCGGCCAAAAATCCGGCTACCAGCAATACAGTCTCCTCCGGCACCGGGATTCCCAGATTGCCGGCGAAGACCAGCACGAAAATTCCCCCGTAACCCCAGCCCGCGAGCCATTCCGAAATCGCCGCGGGATCGCCCATGCCGTGCATCCGACGCCACCTCATGGCGTCCGCGCGCCCGTCTTCGCGCTTGCGTCCGCCGATTACCAGCTTGCTACAAGACGGTTACAAAAGTAAGAGGAACGCGAAGCGCAATCCAAGGCGGGCGGCGCATAGGATGCATCCGGGCTTATCCTCGGTTGGGCAAATGCAACGGCCGCACCACCCCTTTTTCCCTGCCCTGCTTCTCGGCTATATCATCGGGGGGAGGATCGAAGACATCTATGGACCGATACGCATCCGGCGTTGAAATGGAGCACCGGGTTCCGGTTTACGAATATAAGAATCCCACCCGGACCTGGCTGCATTCGTCGCGCCGCGATTGGATCGTCGCAAAAGCGCGGCAGTACGCACCCGCCGAACGCACCGGAAGGGCGCTCGACGTGGGATTCGGTTCGGGGGTTTATTTTCCCGTGCTGACCGAATTGTTCGGCGAAGTTGTGGGACTGGATTCGCAGGAATTCATGGTCGATCACGCGGAGTCGCTGACCAAGCAATATTCCAATCTGCGGATCGTCGCCGACGACATCACGAACTGCAAGCTCGCGTCCGGCAGCTTCGACCTAATCGTGTGCAGCGAAGTGGTGGAGCACATCGCCGATTCCCAAAAGGCGATTCAGGAAATGCACCGCATGCTCAAACCGAAGGGGATTTTACTGCTCTCGACGCCGCAGCGATGGAGCATTCTGGAGTTGATGGCGCGAATCGCCTACCTGCCCGGCGTGATCAATTTTGTGAAGTTGCTCTATCCCGGCCAGCCGCTCTTCGATCCAGGGCACATCAATTTGATGACGGAAGCGGAGGTCACCCGCCAAGTCGAGGCCGCCGGCTTTACAATCCGTGAGCGCTTTAAGACCGGGATGTACATTCCCGGAGTTGCCGACCTAATGGGCGCGGCGGGACTTCGATTCGAGCGCTGGTTGGAGCCGAAAGTCCGCAACAGCCCCGCCAGCGGCATTCTGTGGGAGCAGTACCGCGTCTGCGAGAAGTAGCCCGCTCGCCCGTAAGCATTACGCGGGCGGGTGAGCGCCCGCGCCGGGCGAGGACTACGAGGTTCACTATGGCAAAGCGAATTAAACCGCCGGCGATTGAGATCACGCACGGGACTACGAACGTCTTCGCCGACCTCGGCTATCCCGACGCCGAGGAACGGCAGACCAAGCTCCGGCTCGCCTACGCGATCAACACGATCGTTGGGCGGATGTCACAGGCGGCAGCGGCGCGGGCTCTCGGCGTGAATCAGCCGAAGGTCTCGGCGCTCGCGCACTACAAGCTGGAAGGATTCTCGGTGGAACGGCTGATGCGGTTCCTTACCGCGCTCGGCCGTGACGTCGAAATCGTGATTCGGAAAAAGCCGCGCTCCCGGCCATCCGCCCGCATCAACGTGCTGGCAGCCTAATTCGCCGCGATGTTCCCGCTCGCATCGCGCATTGCGCACCGCATTCGCACGGTCCGATCGGCACGCGCTCTCCCATGTATCATTCCCGCGCGTGGCCGCGGCAGCCACGAGCGGGGTGCCACGGAAAGGAGAGCGGCACCTACACGATCCGTAACCCTCACTCGCGATCGGCCCAATCGCTTCGCGATCGGTTGGCGATACTATGCGCTCCCCATTCGGCGTCGTTCAGGGCGGACTCACTCAACCGGCGGTCGCGGACTCGCGGCGCCGGAGGCTTCCCGGACGATGGTACGCCCGCGGAGCCGATCGCGGCGCGGAACGGACCGCCGAGCGATCGTTCAGATTAAGCCGCGGTTCCCGGTTCAAGGCATCCGCAACGTCGGAAACCGTCCGCAAGGTCAGATTTCGGCCTCCGGCAAGAACTTGGGACACAAACCCCTTCGATTTGCCCATCCGCTCCGCCAGTTGCGACTTGGTCATTTTCGCCTCTTCGAGCGCCGCAGCCAAAGCCTCCGTGACGTCGACGATAAGCTGTTCCTGACGCAGCCGGCGCCGCCGTGCGGGAGACTGCCTTTCGATCGCATCGAAATCGCTCGTGTTGGTTTTCATGATCTCACCTCGCCCTCTCGTGGGCGTCATTTTCTGCCATCGCTCTGACGGCTCTTTCAATATCTGCCGGGTCGAGTCTGTCTTTCTTCTTATTGGCGTATGCCGCCACCAGAAAGCGGTGGCCGGGCCTGAAGTCACCGATGAACCGGTCTTGGAAGCTCTTGAACTCAAACAATTCCGCTCCTCTTCCAGCGGACTTCTGCCCTAACTGCCTGAACTTTTCTCGGTTAAAAATTTTCCCTGTCTCCGCAAGACGCTTAAACAAAGCCATCACCTTATCTTGATTGGCTTCCGGCAGACGGAGGAAATCGTCGCGCGCGGGCATGGACCCTCTCGCGTCGACGGCCCACTCAATCCTGCCCCACCGCCCTGCGGCCGCGATCCGATCCACCCTTCTTTTCCTTCTTCATCTGCGCAAGGAATAGTTTATATATATGTAAACTCATGTCAAGTGCCGTCGCGCGTGGCACCCACGTGCGTCCGGCCGCTTTCCACTTTCGGGACATCGCGTAAAGGCTGAACTGGTTCAGCCTTAAAATCGGTGCGGCGATCGGCGTATCATGGCGGCGTCCGCCGTATCGCTCACCGATTTTTGCTCTATTCGCGGCGAAACCATCGTTTTCCCTTTAATTTCAAGGGGTTGCGCGGGAATGTTTCACGCGAAACGTTACGAAACATGCGAAAAACGAGCTTGCCCGCCGGACCGCCGCAAAAAATATTTTAGATGCGGAGTAGTTTTCGGACTCGGACGAGGCTACTTCGCCGGGATGCCGATGCGCTTGGCGCGGATGATTTCCTCGTTCTCCGCCACTTTCGCGCACTCCTCAACCGCGAAGCCATGGCGGGCCAGCAGAGTCGCCAGCGCATCGTGAGAGGGCGGGCCGCTATTCGCGGCGGCGCCGTGAGAAGCGACTCCCGGTTCGGGGGTCGCGACGATCAGCCGGCCTCCCGGCCGCAGCACCCGGCGCATCTCGCTTGTAATTGCGTCTGCCACACCGCCCTCAGCGTTTACGGTGGGGCCGATCAAGCAATCGAAACTGCCGTCGCGAAACGGGATCGCTTCCGGCGATGCGCACACCACTGCGATTCCATAGCGTTTCAAAAATCGCAACTTGCCGACATTACGGTCCATTCCGATCCCGTTGTTGAGGCTTTGGGTCGTTAGCCCAGAGCCACATCCGATGTGCAGCGTCCGATCGGCGTCGCGCGCCCACGTCGTGATGATCTTGTGGCGGTCGCGATGGCGCAGGCGGCGGAACGGCCGCAGCGTGTAAAAGACGCGCTCGTCGTAATCGGCCGAGTCGGGCCGGTTGCGCAGGTTTCTCAAATTGACAGTCGAGCGCGCGTATCCGATGCCGAGCTTGAGCAGGTTCGCGTGCGAGGCGCCGCTCCCGCGCGGAAAATAGGTAAATGGCACTTCGGCGATGCTGTAGCCGCGGCCATACGCCTTCACCAGCACCTCCTGCTGAATTTCGAAGCTGTTGCCCTCCAGCTTCAGCCCCGCGACCGTTTCGCGCCGGTAGAGGCGGAATCCGCTGGACATGTCGCGCAACGGCATCAGCAAGGCCCAGCGATGGACTTCGTTCAGCAGCCGGCTAAGCTCCTTGCGGATAATCGGGCCGTGGCTCGCGCCGCCGCGCACGTAGCGGGATGCGATCACGATATCGCCCAAAGTGCGCGCCCGCCACATCCGGGGGATGAAGTTCGGATCGTGCGACAGGTCGGCATCCAGCGCGAGAAAATAATCGCCGTGCGCCTCGGCGAATCCGGTCTCCATCGCGCCCGCGTAGCCGCGCCGCTGCTCGGCCACCACTCGCGCTCCCAATTCGGCGGCGGCTTCGCGAGTCCCATCGCGCGAACCGCCGTCAACCACCAGAATCTCGAAAGTCAGCCCCATGCGGCCCAGAACCGCGGTTAGTTGCGGAATGAGCGCCACTAGATTGTCGCGCTCGTTGATGACGGGGAGAATTACCGAGACGTCCATTTGCATCGCCGTTCGGAGGTTAAGGCGCCGCGATCCGAACGGCGGCCTATTGTCGGCGGATACGGCGCGGGTTTCAAGAGCGTCCGCTTGCTTTCGCGGCCGAACCCGCCGATAGCGCCTCGGCCAGCACCTTCGCGACCCGGTCCTGCTCCTCGAACGTCATCCGATGGAAGAGCGGCAATACAATCGCGCGGTCCTGCGCGGTTTCGCTTTCGGCCAGCGAACCAGCCGCACGGAAATTTTCGCCGCGCCGGTAAGCCGGTTCGCGATGGCAACACATCACGCCGCGCCGCGTGGCAATTCCCCGGTCGAGCAGGAATTGCATCGTCTCCCGCTGGCCGCATGAGTCCGGCAGGCGAACCAAATAACTCTGCCAATTGCTCCGCGCGAAGGACGGCTCTTTAGGGAGCGTCAGGCTGGGAATGTCGGCGAGCAGCCGGCCGTACCGGGCGGCGAGTTCACGGCGCCGCGCAATCATTTCCGGCAAGCGCTTCAATTGCTCGCGCCCGACGGCGGCTTGAATGTCGGTCATGCGGTAGTTGTAGCCGATCTCGGGATATTCCTCGAAAGTCACTTGCGCGGACCCATGGCGCTCCGCGGCCGAGGCGCTCATCGCGTGCTGGCGCAACAGGCGGACCTTTCGATCCAGTTCCGGATTGGCCGCCGTCACCATCCCGCCGTCGCCGGTGGTGACAACCTTGCGCGGATGGAAGGAAAAACCGGCGATATCGCCGTGCGGCTTGCCGATCTTCTCCCACTTTCCGTCCCACAAAATCTCGCTGCCGATCGCGCAGGCGGCATCCTCGACCAGTGCGATCGAATGGCGGCGCGCGATTGGAACGATCGCGCCGAGATCGGCCGGCATTCCAACTTGATGCACGCACAGAATCGCGCGGGTGCGCGGGCCGATCGCGGATTCAAGCAGGGCGGGATTCAGATTGAAAGTGGCCGGTTCGATATCGACGAATACGGGAAGCGCGCCGCAGTACAAAATGCTGTTGGCGGTGGCGATGAACGAGTGGCTGACGGTGACGACCTCGTCGCCCGGACGCACTCCCACCGCGAGCAGCGCGAGATGGAGCGCGGTGGTGCCGCTGGAGACGGCACAGGCATGCGGCGCGCCCATGATGGCGGCGAATTCGGCCTCGAATGCCGCCACTTCCGGCCCTTGCGTGACCCAACCGGACAACAGCGCCCGGCGGGCGGCTTGCGCCTCGCGCTCGTCAATCCACGGCCTCGCGACGGGAATGAAGCCGGGACGATCAGCCACGCTTAGGCTCCCAATTCTGCACGATTTCCTGTTCAAGTAGCGATTCCGGCGGAGTTCCTTGCGACTCGTACCATTCCCTGAGTTTCACCAATCCGTCGCGGAGGGAGAGCGTCGGCTGGTAGCCGCACAATTCGCGGGCGCGCGACATATCGGCGCACAGCCGTCCCACGTCGCCGGGCCGCGGATCGATATGCTCAGTTGCCGGTTCGGGACGCCCGAGCAACATTCCGATTTCGCGCGCCAACTCCGCAATCGCGACCTCCACGCCGCTGCCGAGGTTAATCGTCTCGCCCACCGTGTTATCCGCCGTACCGGCCATGACGATGCCGCGCGCGCTGTCGCTAACATAGGTGAAATCGCGCGTCTGCTTCCCGTCCCCAAAAATTATCATCGGCCGGCCCGCCATGCATCGTAAAAGAAACTTGGGAATCACCTCGCCGCTGTCGCCCTCGTGATGGCATCGCGGTCCGTAAGTATTGAACGGCCGGATCGCCACGGTAGGCAGCCCGTGGCTGTGGTAAAAGGCGCGCGCATAGCATTCGCCGGCCAATTTGGACCCGCCGTACACCGTTCGCGGATAGGTGGGATGCTCCGCGGTCATCGGCGTCCATCGCGCCGTCCCGTAAACTTCCGAACTGGAGACATACACGAATCGCTCGATACCGGCGGCCCGCGCGGCGATTAGAAGGCCGAGCGTGCCGGCCGCATTCACCTCGTGATTCTCGATGGGCGAATGGAGCGAGTGGCGCACGCCTAGGCACGCGAGGTGAAAGACGATGTCAGCGCGTTTCACGAGCTGTTGCATTCGCGCGGTGTCGCGGATATCCACCTCCGCGAACAGAATGTCATGAGACAATCCCTCCAGATTCTCGCGGCGGCCATTCGCGAGATTGTCCACCACGGCGACTTCAGCCTCGCGCTCAAGCAACTGGCGAACCAGTTCCGAGCCGATAAATCCGGCGCCGCCCGTGACGAGTATCTTTTTTCCGGCGATCTTCACTTCGGTAAGATTCTATGTTACCCGGACGCTCCGCGGCACATTACCGCCGCGCGGCTCGATGCGCGCGAACGGCGGCGGAAACCTCCTCAATTTGTGCCCGAGTCATTTCAGGATAGATTGGGAGCGATATTACTTCCCTCGCGATCCCCTCGGAAACCGGAAAATCGCCTTCCTTGTAGCGGGCATCCCGATAGGCGGGCTGCAAATGGACCGGTATCGGATAGTGAATCCCCGCCTGGATGCCGTCCGCCGCGAGATTTTGGACCATTGGGTCGCGCTCCGGCGTGCGAATCGCGAAGACATGATAGACGTGGCGCGCATACTCCATCGCCGCGGGCAGTCCCACCCCCGCGTCCGCAAGCAATTCGCCATAGAGGCGGGCGTGCGAGCGGCGCGATTCCGTCCAACGCTCCAGATGTCGCAGTTTGACCCGCAGGATCGCACCCTGAATTCCATCCATCCGGTAATTGAACCCGCGCAGGTCGTGATAGTAGCGGCGCGACTGTCCCCAATCGCGCAGCATCCGGATGGTCTTCGCGAATTCGGGATTGCCGGTGACAACGGCGCCGCCCTCGCCATACGCCCCTAAATTTTTGCCGGGATAAAAGCTGAAGCATCCCATCTCGCCAATCGACCCGGCGCGCCGGCGCCGGTATTCGGCGCCGTGCGCCTGCGCGGCGTCCTCGATTACGAGTTTGCCGTGGCGCCGCGCGATTTCGACAATCGGGTCCATATCGGCAGCCTGTCCGTACAGATGCACCGGAATTATTGCCTTGGTCCGCGGAGTTATCGCGCGTTCCAATTGGGACGGGTCCATCGTGTACGCCACTGGATCGATATCCACGAATACCGGCGTCGCGCCCGTGTAGAGGATAGCGGCCACCGTGGCCACGAAGGTGAACGGCACGGTAATCACCTCATCGCCGGGCCCGACACCGGCGGCCAGCAAGGCCAGATGCAGCGCGCTCGTGCCGGAATTGACCCCAATCGCCTGGCCCGCGCCGCAATACGCCGCGAACTCCTCCTCGAACGCCGCGACTTCCTTGCCCAAAATGAACTGGCTGCTTTCGAGCACCCCGGAAATCGCGCGATCGATCTCGTCTTTGATGCTGTGGTACTGCGCCTTTAGGTCGGCGAAGGGAATCATGGCTTCACCCGTGTGTTAAAGACTTGCCCGCGACCACGACATGGGTCCGGCGCATCCGGCCTCCGTCGCCCAAGCGTTGCAGCAGCGCGCGCACCTGCGGCAAGAGTTCCTCATCGCCCGCCTTGAGTTTGCCCGCTCCGCGCAGATAACCAAGCACCAGCGATAAAAGCGGCTGGCCCTTTGACTCCAGCGGCGTCAACCCATGCGCACGCACCATCTCCATCAGTTCCGGTTCGGTGAAGCAGCGGCTGCGCACCATTTTGTCCCCGGAACCATCCCACATATCGCGGCCGTCGGCCAGCGAAAGTATCCCCTCGACGCCGCCGTAAAATAACCGGGTCAGCAGAGCACCCTCCCATGAGCGTTCAGAGAGCAAGAGCCGTCCTTTGGGCTTGAGCACCCGCCGGCACTCTTCCAGAGCCAGCGGATAATCCTCGTTAAGGTAGTATAGCGTCTCGATTGCGAAAATCACCGCCGCGGCCTCGTCGCACAACGGCAACCGCCGCGCGTCGCATTCGATCAGCACAATGCGATCCAGCCATTCGGAGTGCTCGGCCTGAATCCGTTCTCTAAACCGCGCGAGCGCGGCGAACACCGCGTCGGTGGCGATTACCCGTTCGAATCCCCATTCCAGCCACGGTGCGGTATTCCGGCCGTCTCCCGCTCCGACATCCAGCACCACCGCGCCGGTCCGCCGCGGCCGCAGAGCGGCCAAATAGTGGTGATACAGCGGCGCATCGAGCGAACTCATCGCGAACGGCTCTTGGCGGCGTTCGAAAAACCGCGCGCCACCCTTGTCGCGATACCATTCGATCGACGCATCTTTCCCGGTTACCGCGAACCGCAGGATACCTTCCTCGATTTTGCCGGCCGGACCGCATCCCGAGCAGATTAACTCCTCCCCCGGCGTGCCGGGCAGCGGCTTGCGGCAGCGCGGGCAGACGAGGAGCGGCCAGGCCCAAGCGGGGATTCGATCGCGCGAATTTTCCGGCCGGCACATTATGGGGTTCATGCGGCGGGGCACTCCCACCGCCAGGCCGTTCTGCAAAAGCCTTGTGCTCCGAATCCTTCCTTGAAAAAAACTACTCCTTCGTTGAAATGCACATCCGACGCGCTTGGCCCCAAGTCCAGATACCGCAGCCCTTCAGCGGCCATTTTCTCCGCCACGTGGGCGACTAAGACAGCGGGGCCGCACAATTTCCTGTGCGCCTCGCTTTCGCAAATGTAAAATGTGTTAGCGACGGCATCGTTGAGCATGAATACCAGCACTCCAGCAATCTCGATTCCTTCGTATGCGCATAAAAACAAGCGCACTCGTCCTGGAACGCGGACCAGCAAGTCCGCGAGTTCGTCCCGCGTATGGGTCGGAGACGCTTGTAGCTCCGCGTAAGTGCCGGACAGCAGGCGGTAAAAACTGTCCAGCTCGCCGGCCGCCGCTTCGCGAGGCTGCAAGCCTTTCTTCAGATTTGTACGCACATCGTACCGTTTGCTTTTCGAAAGCAAGCGCTCGAGCAGCGTCTCGCGCGGTCCTGCGAGGGGCGTCAAGTACAACAACCACCCATGCTTTAGCGCAAACCCCCGGGCGATCAGGCAGAACGGCTGCAACTCATTCGGCTGGCGCAGATAGGCACTGGGTCCGATCCGCAGTTCAACGCCCGCAAGTCCCCGCCGCACTGCATATTGTTGCAGTTCCCCCACAATTTGCAGCAGCGTGGCCGTTTTCAGCGCCGCGGGAAGTACAAAGCCTCCGATCGAGGCGCCATACGGCGATTTTAGAAACCGCCGACCGCCGGTTTCGGTCTCGATAGCCGCCGGCATCATGGCCAGCAATTTCGCCTCCCGGTAAAACATCAAATGACAAGTATTGAACTTATCGGGCGAGTGATAATTCAAGAAATCCAAATCGTGAAACAAAGTGCCGTTGTCCGATTCCGAGAGGAATTTCTTCCATTCCGCCGCCCTGCCCGGCTCGAACGGCACGACGCTAATGCCCGCTGCGGATTCGATGCTGCCTGCCATGCTCAATCAATGCCGCGGCCCCGATCGGCAAAGCTCGTTAAGCTCCCCCATCGTCACGGCCGGAAGACGCCGCGCCACGATCTCATCCAATAATTCCAGCAACAGGGTGCGCGCGCCGCGGCCGGGGCGGCGAAATTCGAGCAGCCGCTCGTAGTCATGATAGAACGATTTGCATTCCAGGTAGTCGGAGTTGACCCGCGCGTTGATGAACGCGATGTTGGGATGAAAGTCGAAAACCTTGAGACCCGGCCGGTCGAGCCGCAGCGCATCCAGCGCGAATCCGGTCCTTTGCGCCTTCAAATCGAAATGATCGATGTAGTATATCGGAATCTCCAGAATATCGTACTCCTTCCACAAGGGCCGCAACCCCTCCATCAACGGCAGGCAGCAGGAGCTATCGTACTCAATTCCGGCGTCCCGATACATCTCCAGCAACTCCGAATCGTAAAACAGGCTGTGCCCGCGTACGCCTTTTGCTTCCGTGCAAAAGGTCCGTGTAGTCCGCACCACGTGTTCGTATATCTCCCGATCGGTCCATTCTTCCGGCGGCGCTCCGGCGGCGCTCCGGAATTTTCGCACCGTGCCGCCGTTGCGGCGGAAATTTGGATGTAATCCCCGCTCATGCCCGGGCACCTCGACTCCGCCGCGGGTGCAAAAGAAGGTCGCCCGCAGGCCGCGCTCGTCGAATAGGCGGCGCAAATCGGCCAGGACTTCCGGGTTGGCCCATTCCTCATCGACGGTGAGGCAGATCAAATTCGGCGGCATGGCCATGATGCTAAAACCCCTGAGCGCCCCCCGCAGCCGGCTCTCCGGAGGCGATTCCGATCGTATCGCTAACGAGATACAGCGGTCGATGCACGACCTCGGCATAGATTCGATACAGGTATTCGCCCATCATGCCCATCAGCAGGAATTGCAGCCCGAAAAGGAATGTTACCACCACCATGATGCTCGTCCAGCCGACCAGCGGATGCCCCGTCATCCAATTGACAACCATGTATGCCGCGATCGCCATTGTCAGCGCGAACATCGCGATTCCCGCCGAAGTCATCAGGCGCACCGGAAGAAACGAAAATCCGATGAAAGCATCGTACATCGACCTGAGCATCTTGCCGAGCGTCCAGCCCGAACTTCCCGCCGTCCGCGCCGCCCGATCGTACTCCACGACGGCCTGCTCGAATCCGGTCCATGCCACCAAAGCGAAATTCACCCGGTTGCGCTCGCCGAACCGCAGCAGGCAATCGACCACCTTTCGATCCATTAGGACGAACCCGCCCGTCGTGACCTGCGAATCCGGCGGCATCGCAAACCGGCGCATCAAGCCCAAAAACATCCGGCTCGTGAACTTTCGCCAGGCGGGATCGTCCCGGGTGCGGCGATGGCCCCAGACGATTTGCGCGCCGGCGCGCCATTTCTCCAAAAATTGCAAAATCGTTTCGGGCGGGTCCTGGAGATCGCAGGCGAGCGGCACGACGGCGTCGCCGTCCGCATGGGCCAACGCCGCGCTTTCAGCGAGATGGCCGCCGAAGTTGCGCGACAAGCGAATCGCCCGAAACCGCGGGTCGCGCGCGCAGATTTCGCGCATTATCTCCCATGTCCGGTCCCGGCTGCCGTCATCGACGAACAATACCCGGAAATCGTAGTCCGGCCGCGAGAGCAACACCTCGCGAACCGTTTGTTCGTATCGCGGCAGGTTGGCCTCTTCGTTGAAAGCGGGGCTCGCAATGACGATGCGCGGACGCGCGGGTTTGGCGGCGATTTCGCTCATGACGGCCAAACCTCGAATTCCGGCCCCAAGAGCGCCGCCAATCGGCGATTAGGTTCCGCATACCGGTTCAATAGCTCGCGGCGGACCTCGGCGGGCATCGCCGCTTCTCCTTTTTCGGACGCGTTCACTATGCCAACGCCTTCCGCGTCGCCGGGCCGCTCCACAACGCCGAGAAACCGATGGAGGCGCGCGGCAAGCTCTTGAGGCCGGCTCGCGATATCCTCGTAACGCAGGCAAAGAATTTGTTCGCGCGAAAACAAATCGAAATACCGCCCGAGCAAGTCCGCGTACAGCCCGCGCGAATAGTAGGCGTGGGGGCGGACGAAGCGCAACGCCTGCGGCAAGGACTTTTCGCGCCGTTCCTCCCAGGCCAGGGCGGTGGGAAAATCTTCCTGCTCGCGTCCGTTCATCTTCGACCAAAGATAGTTGGAATACGCCCGCGCAGCCGGCTCCCGAAGAATGAAAATCAGCTTGACGTCCGGCAAATGTTTGCGGATGCGCGCCGCGGCGGCCGGACTTTCGAGATAATTCGTGGTTTTTTCACCGGCGATTTTCGCCGAACCGAGGTCCGAAAACCAATTCGCCGCATAGTATTCAATCCCGCGCGCGTACATTTCATCGACCAAGAAAAATTTCGGCTCCGGCTTTACAGGTTTTGCCAGGTAAATCTCCGGGTGCCGGTCCAACAGCCGATATAACCAAGTGGTGCCGGAACGCGGCGCTCCCGCAATTATGAAATCCGGCAGCCGCCCTTTCATCGCGCGATCGCGCCCGCCCGCGGCCCGCGTTTTCGGACATCGCCCACCGTCTTCGCCGGCACGCCCGCCACGATGGCGAAATCGGGGACATCCTTTGTGACCACGGCGCCCGCACCCACCAGCGCCTGCTCTCCGATCGTCACGCCGCACATGATCACGGCGCCGCTGCCGATCGAGGCGCGGCGGCGCACGGTAGTGGAAATCGCCTTCCAATCCGCCCGGCCCTGCCGCGTGCCGTCCGAATTGACGGCGGCGGGACGGCGATCGTTGATGAACATCACGCCATGGCCGATAAAACATTCGTCTTCGACGGTCACGCCTTCGCAAATGAAGGTGTGGGTGGAAATCTTGCAGCGCCGACCAACACTCACGCCGCGCTGGATTTCCACGAACGCCCCGACAATGCTTTCATCGCCGATGCCGCATCCATACAAGTTGACGAATCCGTGAATCTCGACATCCTTTCCCAACTTTACGTCGGGCGCGATTCGGCAGAATTCGGGCGCCCGGGTCATACGGTTACCCGCTCGCCTTGGGCCTTGATGCTGCGCTGGGCGGCCGCCAAAATTTTCACCACTCGCAAACCCGACTGACCGTCCGCGAGCGGGCGCTTCTTTTGCCGGATGGAATTGACAAAATCCGCCGCCATGAGGCTGAGTGGTTCGTCGTGGCCGACATTGGGCGACCAGATATCTCCCGTCCGGTAACTTATCAAAAGCTTCTGTTTCTGTTCATCCGTCATTACATTAATCCCGCGATTGTAAACCTTAATCTTCTCACTCTGGTCCAAGTCGTTATAGATTAAGCTTTGCTCGCTTCCACCGATAATCATAGATCGGACCTTCACCGGCGACAGCCAGTTGACGTGGAAGTTGGCGATTAGCCCCGCTCCGAAATCGAGGTTGAGGTAGGCCACGTCCTCGATTCCCTTGTTCGCATGAACCCCGCCGAAGGCGGAAAGGCTCAGCGGCATCCGCCCCAGCAGGAAATCGACGATCGAAAGGTCGTGCGGCGCCAAGTCCCAGAGCACGTTAACGTCATGCTGAAACAGGCCCAAATTGATCCGCACGCTGTCGATGAAAAACAGCTTGCCCAGCCGCCCCGAATCCACAATCTCCTTGACTTGCTTTACGGCCGGCGTGTACATGAAAACATGGTCCACCTGCAGCACCAAGCCCTTCCGATCGGCCAGCGCCACCAGCTCTTCCGCGTCCTCCAGCCGCATGCTGAGCGGCTTTTCCACCAGCACCGATTTCCCCGCCTGCAAAACCCGCCTAGCCAGTTCAAAGTGGGTAACAACCGGGGTGGCAATGGCGACGGCGTCGATCTCGGGGCTGTCGATTAATTCGTCCGCGGACGCCGTGAATTTCATGTTATCGTAATGCGCCGCCAAGGTATGAAATCGCCGTGAGTCACTGTCGCAGCACATCCGAACCGCCGCCCCCTCCACGTTGCGGAAGTTGCGCACCAAATTCGGCCCCCAGTAACCGAGGCCGATGACGCCAATTTGCAGGGGTTCTTTCACAGCAGAGTTGCTTGTTAGCGAATCCAGCCAACAAAGGCAAGCGAGCAAAACCCTTCGGTCATTACCGGATCGATTTTAACCAAGTGGCCCTGGAAAAAGAAGCGCCGGTCCGCCATTCCGCCGCCCCACGCGGCCGAATGGCGGGGCGCATGCTGCTGCTTGGCGCGGCAATCAGCGCCGGCCTTCTGTTCATTCTCCTTCGCCAATTTAACCCGAAGGATTGGTCCCGCTTCCGGGCCATTCTGGGGGGCCTCGATGTACGCATTCTTGCGATACCGCTGGCGGCTTTTGCGTGCAGTTCGTTTTTGCGTCCCTGGCGCTGGCAAAGGATTTTCCCCAGCGGTGAAAGACCGGGATTCGGGCCATGTTTTGGCGCATTATGGGCCGGCAATATGGCAAATAATGCCGTGCCCTTTCGAGGTGGCGACGTAATTCGGTGCTTCCTGGTTGGCGGCGATACTTCACTTACCAAGGCGAGCGTTGCGCTCGCGACGCTGGGATTGGAAAAAATCCTGGATGGTTTTGCTTTGCTGGGAATATTACTGGCATCCTTTATGTTCTTGAGTCCGCCGCAATGGCTCGGACGGCTCGGTTTCGCCTCCGCCGCCGCTTTCGGCGGGGCATTGCTGGCGGCGATCGGGTTGCATTATCGCACGAAATGGTTTTTGTCGCTGACTCGATCTTCGTTTAAGGCGTTTCGCCTCGATTCGCTCGGCGACCGCGTGGCGACTCTTTTCGAATGGTTCGCGCGGGGCTTGGAGGCGGTAAGCTCGCCGCTCATAATGGCGCAACTGGCGGCGATCACCGCTCTCATCTGGTCGGCAGACGCCGTTGCGGTATGGGGACTGGCACTGTCGCTACGGATTCCCCTGTCGATCCCCGGAGCAGCGGTGGTATCGGCGATCGTTGGATTGAGCCTGATGATTCCCTCGGCCCCCGGATTCGTCGGCACCTATGAGTTCTTTTCGGTGGCCGCCCTGCGGCTGCTCGGGGTCGAATTCAGCGCCGCGATGGCATTGACCGTTTTCATGCACGGATGGATGGCAGTCTGTACCACTGTTGCCGGAACGTGCGGTTTGTGGATTTGCGGAATCAGCTTCTCGCGCCTGGTCCGGGGCGAACCGATAGCGCCACCCCTGCCAAGATAAGTTACGGTCTGCCCGACCTTGCCGGTTCCATTCTCAACGCCACCTGCGCGGCAATCCATCCGCAGAATTGCACGGTAACGCTGACGGCATCCGGTGTTTTCCCCTGTGTTGTCTGGTAGGCGGCATCCACCCAGTACTCGTAGTCCGCATCGGAATTGCTCACGATTCCGCTGACGCGGGGGAGCGGCTTAAATTCCCGCGCTTTTAAGTCTCCGGGCGCACATGGCAAGCGCGGGTTTAGGCCGCCACCCAAGAAATCCGTCGCATAGAAATAAAGAACCAAATCTCCATTTCGAGTTGTAGTCACAGAGCGCGCTAAAGGATAAGCCGTATTGTATCTGGAATAGCCGCTCGTCGCATCCACTGGAGCGATCGTCGAAACATTGTCCAAGAATATCACGGATCCCTGCGCCTCAACCCGTTCGCTGAATTGCCATGTGTCCCCATTCGCGTCAATATCATTGGGCTGAATTATATGCCAGTAGATGAACTGCCGAATCGGCGAAGCTGCCCGTGCGGTGCTAAACGAAGCCGTGTCCTCCCGGATCAACGCCCAACCGGCCGGCGGCGAGACTTTCAGATACTTTCCGCCATAAGTTAATACGTCCGCAATTACAAATTGCCCTGGCGTGCCGACCGTCCGCCATCCCAACCTTAGGCTTCTAACCGCTTTTGTCAGCGGGGTAGTGACTGACAAAATGATACTGCCTCTGAATTTCGCCAAGTGTCCCTGAAACGCCGGCGCGGAATTGCACGAGACGGCGAAAGCTGCAATAACCAGCCAACCCAGCCGTCTCATACCACGCTCGTTCGCTTCACAGATGTATGATTAAGCGCTGTGCGGCGGCGCACTTTTGCGGCGGTCTTCATAATACCACAACGCCAACATTACTGCCAATGTCGCAAGGGAGATCGTCAATCCATGCAAAAACGGACGGCTGCGATATTCCAGTTCGAGCCGCTGCTTGCCGGCGGGAATGCGCACTGCAAGCAGCCCGTCCCTAGAAATTACGTTCCCCTCTCCGCGAACCACAGCCCAGCCGCGATTATAGTTTTGGTTAACTACCAATATCGTCGGTTCCGGGACGTCAAGGCCGTAGCTAAGCGCATTAGGCGTCCACTTCCCGAGTCTCACCGCCCCTCTTCCCACCAAGTACTGCTCTCCCCGGTATCCCGCCTGATTGTAGCCGGTAGGAGCAGGCTGTTGACTGTCAGCCCCGCTGTAACAATCGAGGGCGCCCATATTGGCAACGGCGGTCACGTACATGAGCCCCACCCCAGTTCCTTCCGGCACCTTCCACACCTGGCGGAAGTTGCGAGACGGCATCAGAGCCGGAGGACGCCCTAGGTACAACAACGGAAAATTGGGGCTGTTCACCAGCCAGCCATCGACCGCCGCCGCGAGAATCAATAACACGGCCACGGCAGCACCCCATCCCTTCCACTTGGTGCACAGCGCATCGGCGCCGAATCCCGCAAGTATTCCAGCCACCATTGTAAAAATAATCAATATCCGCGTTGGCGCATGCATGCCGGCGTATGGCTGAAACTTATGCAGTAGAACCCACGGGGAGTAGGCGCCGTAATTTCCGGCGGCGATCACGAGCAACACCAGGCCGCTCACGATCCACGGCAGGCCTTCGCGCCAGCGCATTACCACTCCGGCGATCAATAGCGCGGCGATGAACGGCCCTATATACGCGCCGTATTCCTGGAAGCCCCAGAATCCCCCAGGGACGCCGCGGCCGTCGAACTGATCGCGCCGGAAAAATTCCACGATAAATGCGGCGGGGGAATTTCTCTCGAAAGGAGGCACCAGCCGCCCAACTGATCCCATCGCGGGCAGCAGTTTGACGGCCACAAACCCCAGCGCGAACGCGCCCATTACGACCACCGCGAATATCGGGCGCGGGCTCCGCCGGACTATCGCGAGCGCCGCAACCAGCATCCCCAGCAGCAGTACGCTGTGCGGCACGGTATATGTTCCACCTTCAAATACCATCAAAGCAAGAATCAAGCCGCCAGCCGCGGCGAGTACCATCCGGCGGCGTTCGATGCTTTCGAACAGCAGCAACGCCACCCATGGAACGTACATATAAGTCATATAGCCATAATGACCTGAACCGAGATGGCAGAAGTACCAACTACTCGCTCCAAAAGCGGTGCCGGCCGCCGCCGCGCCCAGCCGGTTGATCCCAAGAACACGCGCTAGCGCATAGCTTCCCGCCCAGCCGAGAGCGAGCCGCGCGATAATTTCCAAATGTATGCCCACCGTGGGGCCGGCCAGGAGTTGAAGTAAAAACGCCGGCGTAAGAATGCGAGAGCCGGGATCCCCCAGCAGCGGCACTCCTCCGCACTGGTAGGGGTTCCAAAGAGGCAACTGATGAAAGTGGGTCACTGTATAATAAGCGGCCCAATAAAGTTCGAATGCCGAATCGTTGTCGCCAATTAGGCATATCGTTGAAAGACGACCGAGGATAAACCAACAGTAGGCTAGGCTGAATCCAAGTGCGATAACAGCGACGGCCGATATCTCCCAGCCGGTTACATCACCGTTCTGGGCGATTGCAGCGGTGAGTTTTCCCACCGCAAATCCGCCCCGCCGCCGTTTGGACGCGCCGGCCGAGTCAGTTTGTTCGCGTATTTTCACGCACAATCTCTGCGGCCCGGCTCACTCGGACGCGGGCAGACTCCGTATCGCAACGGTCGCTGCGACTGAATGAAATCCTTGGTCGCCATGGCAGACGATGTCTCCGGTCGCGCCACGGTGCCGCTTATACGTGCCCATTATCCAATAACCTCCGGGGTTATTCTCTTCATCTATAACTTCGCCCACGTCGTCCGGCGCTGAAAACCCCGCGCCGCCGAAATCGTTCGCAAAGAAAGTTAATATCAATTCCCCGTCTCTCGACGAGGTTACTGATTTCGCCTTCATAGCGCTGCCGCTCTGAAAGCCCCGGCCGCTCCCATTGCTTGCGTCGATTGGCGAGTCAAGTGCGGCGCCATCGAGCAGCACAACCGCTCCTTGCGCCTGGCATTCCGTGCTCGACAGGTTGAACGCCCATTGATTTTCATGTGGAGCATCCCCGCGAATCGCATGCCAATACAGTAGCTGGCGAACGAAATCCCCGCCGTCGTCGCGGGTCAATGTCCATCCCTGCGGCGGCGTAATGGCGGCCCTTGCGCACTTATAGAGCACTACATCCGCTATCGCAAGCTGGCCATATACCGGCCCCTTTTTGCATTTTAGAACCAAGGCTGCGGCGCCCTTTGGCGCCTGTGCCGGGAAAACTGAATGTATGTACGCACCGCCGCCCACGTTATCGACAGTTAATTCCGCCGATCCACCGGGGGAGCATGCAACCAACAGAACCGCGGCTAATAAATAGATCGCGCGCCTTATCATTCGGGGTCTCCGGCGCATTGGAACCGGCCACTTAGCGAATCGAATCGATAGCGTGGCATTATTCGTCCCGAGATGCGTTGGTAACGCGATTGCCACGCCTACGCTCCCACCACCACAGCAGCAAAAGGACGGCAAATGCGCCCGTCGTAACCGAGAGGCCCAGCCGAAACGATCTTGGGCAATAGGCAAGCTCGATGGTCTGCTTGCCGGCCGGTACAATCACGGCAAGCAGGCCTTCGTATACTCCGAGCAATCCGCGTCCCCGCACAACGCGCCAGTTACGGTCGAAATTTTGATTGACAATGAGCTTCGTCGGCTGAAGCGCATCGACGCTGAAAGTCAACGCATTCGGGGTCCATCGCGCAAGCTGTACCGTACCCGGCCCGAGCAGATACTGCTCACCGCGATAATTTGGCTGGTCGAAACCGCTAATGCCCCCGCCGATCGTCGGCCGTACATTCTCATAACACGAGATTACCCCGATATCGGCCTTCGCGGCCGCATACATTCGAGCGCCGTAAATATAATGCGGCCCTCCGGCATACACTTGGCGAAATACCGGAAGTACCGGCAACGCCATCTCTTTACCCTCGTCGATATAATGCAAATAGCGAGTACTGACCAACCAGTTATCAATCAAAGCCAACACCACGATCAGCATAGCGATTTGCGGTCCCCATCGGCCGGCGACCTCGCGAATGGTGTCGACGCCATAACCGGCAAGCACCGCTATCGCAAGCGTAAATGGAATCAACCATTTTTCCGGCCCCTTCATCGATCCGTAAAACGGCAGCCGATGAATCAAAACCCACGGCGAGTAGCGGCCAAAATTTCCCACCGCGATGGCAAGGAGGATCGCGCCCGCCATCAGCCAGGGCAGCGCTGAACGAAATCGGCCAATCGCTCCCGCCACCGCCAACGCGCCGAATATTACCCCGATATATGCGCCATACTCATAGAACCCCCAGGCCAGTCCGTTCATCGTCATCCTCGGGTTCTGATTACGGTAAAAAAGCTCGAGCAACACGAACCGAAGATGATTTACCTCGGCCGGCGGCTCAATGCGCGCGTTCGCGCCGGTGAAAGCAAGAGCTGGAAATAACTTGACCGCGGCGAAGGCCGCAGTGAAGATCCCCACAATCACGAGCGTAACCAGCGGTAAAACAGTTCTCCGCTGAATCGCGAGCAGCGTGGCCATTAACGCCAAAAGCGCCGCCGCCAGCGGCAGCGCATAAGTTCCGCCCTCGCCCACTATCAGCGCCATGATTAGGCCACCCAGCACCGCCGGAGTCAGCTTGCGCCGTTCCGAACCAAGGTGCAGTAGTGCAAGCGGCCAAGGGATATAGGCGCAAGGAAGGAAATTGGTATGCCCAATTTCCAGACGCAGGTAGAACCACGAGCTGCCGGCAAACGCGGCCGCACAAGCTGCCGCACCAAGCTTGGATATCCCAAGGACGCGGGCCAAAAAATATGCACCGCCGAATGCGACCGCAATATGAGCAACGGCGGACAGCCGCAATCCCACTACCGGCCCCAGCAACAACTCAAGAACGAAGAAAGGCGTCAAGAACGGCGATTCCGGATTACCTAGCATCGGCATCCCGCCGCACTTGTATGGATCCCATAATGGAAATTGATGGAAGTGCGTAATCGTGTAGAAGGGACCCCAATGGTAAAGCATGTGCGAGTCCCAATCGTTCATTGTAAAATTCGGAACGCCGCCCCGGGTCAGGTGCCTGAGGATCGGAAACCCGAACGCCACGGCGAATGCCACCGAGCCAAGCGCCGCCCACAGGATTTCGGACTGGAGTGAGCTACGGCCTTCGATCGGGCGGCGCAGCGAGGATTCACGACGAGCGATCATCGGCCTCCGGCACCCTCCGGGGAACCCTTGGCGTTTCACCACGAAGGCGCTTTCGCCAAAACCGAAATAGATCGCGAACCGATTGCAGGATAACTTTGGGTTTGCCGGCAGTCGCCACTCCCACCAGCCGCGGATGATATGGTATTTCAATTGCCTCGACCCGGTAGCCTAGGTCATAAGCGCGGATCAACGCCTCGGGAATCATAAACCCGGTGCTGCGGGACTCAACCTTCAAATTCATCCACGCGGACTTTTTGAAGAGTTGTACGAAACTGTAGTCCCAAAGCTTAAGTGGGAAAAGCGTCCGGATCAACGCGATGTTGGCGTACGAAACGATCAGGCGATATTTCGAATACCCCGGCCGGGCCATGCGCGACGCGACCACGATGCCGGCATCCTTGAGCAGCGGCGTCATTTTGGCGAGGTCCCGGAGATCGAACGGGTAGTCCATCGCGTTATGGAGCAGCAATCCGTAGCGCGCCTCCGCAAAGCCGAGGGCGATGCACGCGCCCTGCCCGAGGTTTTTCTCGTTATGAATTACCCGGATTTCCGGATGCGCGGCCGCAAGCTCGTCCGCGATCCGGCCCGTTCCGTCCTGTCCGCAATCGTCGATTATGACTATCTCGAAACGATCGAAAAGCGGCGGCAGCGCCTCCATCGCCTTCGCGATTGTGCGGCGGATATTTTCGGCCTCGTTGTAGGCCGGGAAAATTACCGATATTTCCATCGCACCGACGGTCCGATTATTTCAGCGGTTCGCGTGAAATTGCGCGGCGCCCTGCTCCCTGCCGCACAGCCGCGATCCTCACTTCGGCTCGCGCCTCCTGATTGCCACCTGCGCCGCCGCCCAATTGAAAACTTGGCCGGCCACGCAACGCATATCGCCCGTTCTGCCGTGGTTTTGTTGATAGGCTCCAAGCACCCAATAGTCGTGAGTCGCGCCCGCCTGATTGCGGTCGAGGAGTACTGCTACCCGCCTCGGCGAAGTGTGTCCGGGCGCAAAACCATGAAAATCAGTGGCGAAAAATCCGAGGATAAGGTCGCCGTCATGCCGGGTCTCGATTGAATCGGCCTTGAGGACGAACCCGCCGCCGGTGTTGCCGCCACTTACGTCGATGGGCCGCTTGGAATCGAATCCGTCCAGCACCAGCATCGCGCCTTGCGCATCGGTTGGCACACTGAACCGCCACATTTGCATATTCGGGTCGCACGATCGGATTACGTGCCAATAGAGCGATTGCCGCGTGGCCGGGCTGGTGTCATCGCGAATCAGATGCCAATCTCCAGGCGGCGTGATCGCCGGCTTCGCGCCGCCATAGGTAATGACATCGGCGATCGCCAGCCGATCCGGTTGTCCGGCGGAGTTCCATTTTAGGACTAGGCTCGTGGTCTTTCGCATCAGCGTCGATTCCACAGCCGAATTTACCCTCGTCCCCCCGACCGTGTTGAGAGTTCTCAGCGGCGTGGGAGAAAAATTGCACCCCGCCATTAGAATAGCCGGCAGCGCGAGCAGCGAATATCTATTCATCGTCCCGCCGTTCTCATCCAACGGCGCCCCACACCCGGATATGCCACACCACCAGGCCGGTCAGCGCGAGCGAGGCAACCAACAGTATCTTTGTGAATTGGTCCGCGCGGCGCGGCATTCCCATCGCCATCAGCACAAGGAAAAAGGGAAACGCCGAAACGTAGTGGCGTGCGCCGACCTGCGGCGCTCCGTCCCAGAAGAAAAACAGGGCCGGCAGAATCGCAACCATTGCGCCAATCGCCACCACCAGCGGCGTTAATTTCCGAAAGTCCGGTTTGAGCGCAAGGACGAACGCCGGGCTGGTGAACGTCAGTGCGGTCCCATTCCTGAGCGGATGGAGGTATGGAAACCGGGACTGGTCCAAGTCGAGCGGGCGGAACATCATCGCGTACAGATTACGGGCAAAATAGTTCAATTGAAACAACGGGCGATCGCCGGCTACCAGTGACCAGCCCAGATCGTTCCAACTGCCGTACCGAATCTCATTCAAGGCCACGAAAATCCCGCCCGCCAGTGCGAACCCGGGCGCCATCCAGAACAATTCCTTCCAGTTCCGGTGCCGAAGGTAAACCAGCGCGAGGTAGATCGGAAATTCGGGGGCCAGTTCATAGCGCGCCAGCGCGGCCAGCCCCGCCAGCACGCCCACCACTCCCGGACGCGCCTTACCAAACACTTCGCCCAAAGCGCCGAGCGTGAACCCAACCGCAAGGATTCTGGTCATGTCCCAGCCGCCGCCGGCGATCGTTTCCCACCACATCATGGTTCCCGCGCCGAAGAACGCGGTCAGCCATGCGCGCGTGGAGATCGACAGCTTCATCCGGCCCAACAGCCGCCAGGCAAGCACAATATCGAACGCACCGATGAGCAGCGCAAATATCGTCTGATTCGTCCGTTCGCCCCAAATTGCGGCGAAGGGAATCATCAATAACGCCGGAAACGCGGGATGCAGTTGATAACTGAGGCTGCCGAAAATCACCCGTTCCGTGGCGGCATCCGGGTCGATACGGGCATGGCCCCGCAGGAAGCTCACCGCCTGAAGCACCGGGACATCGTTCGAACTCGGCGCGACTCCGCCCGTGGCGGCGTACAGTGCAACGAAGGCAACGAACACCGCGCCGGTCGCCCACGCCTCACCGGAAAAATACCATCGATGCGGGGCGCCATCGGTGGCGGCAATCGCGCCGCGATGCGCGGCGCGGGACAAAATCAGCCCGCCGGCCGCGGCGATTGCGGCCGCGCAAACCAGGAAATTCGGCCGCCAGTGTACGCGGAGATAAATCCGAATCGCGGAATCCGCCACCGCGATTACGAGCGCCACGATGAAGAAGCCGGACACGGCTTTCCAGATTGGCTCCCGCACTGGCGCTTCGCTGTTCGTCGCGTTCATCGTGAAATATCGCGAGCGGCCTTGCGGCGGCTCACGTCCAGCCCCACATCTCGAAATGCCAAATCCCGTATGCCACCAGAATCGTCGATGCGACCGTCAGCACTTTTACCAACTGGTCCGGCCCGCGGCGCATCCCAATCGCCATCATCACCAGCAGAAAGGGATACACCTGTACGTAATGGCGCGTCCCGAACTGCGCGAACCCGTTGGCGTAACAAAGCAGGCTGGGCAGCGAAGCCAAACCCGCCGCCAGCAGCATCAACGCCGGAACGGCCCGTTTGAGACTGGCGCGAAACGCGAGTACGAACGCGGGGCTGGTCAGCGCCAGACACTGGCCTCCGTAGGTAGGCCGGATATACGGGAAGTGATCGGACAAGTTGGGCGCCAGCAAAAAAACCGTGTACAGGTTGCCCGGCAAATAACGCAGGCCAAAGGCCGGGGCGTTCTTCGGACCAGTCAATGCCACTCCTTGATCGAAAAAGCTGTTGAAGCGCGCTTCGTTAAACCCGACGAAGGCAATGCCCACTACGATAAACCCCGGCGCCATCCACAGCAGTTCGCTGATTTTGCGGCCGCGCAGCCACGCGATCAGCGCGAAGATCGGCACCGCCAGCGCCTGATCGTAGCGCGCGAAACAGGCCAGCGCGGAAAACACGCCGAGCCAAAACGGCCGCGCCTGGCCAAACACCTCGATCAGCGCCGCAACCGTGAAGCAAACCGAAACCGTCTCGGGCAGCGACCACGTGTTGCCCATGACCGTTTCGCACCAGAAGGTGGTGCCGGCACCGAAAAATATCGCGAGCCACACCCGGGCATTCGTGCGCAGTCCGAACCGATTGAGCAGCCGCCACACCAGCGCCATTCCCACCACCCCGACCACCAGCGAAAATAGCATCTCGTTGGTGTCAAGTCCCCAAATCGCCACTAGCGGAATCAAGAGAATCGCCGAGAGCGGAGGATGAAGCGCGTAGCTATAGCGGCCGATCTGCGCGTGTTCGATTACGGAGGGGACGTTGACGTAGGTGTGGCCGTGGAGAAACGCGACCGCCTGAAACACCTGTTCGTTGTAGGCGGTCTGAACGCCGGTGATCGCGTACAAACCAAGAAAAGCGGTGAAGACCGCGAACGTGGACCACGCCTCGGCCGAAAAATACCACGGTAAGCCGGCCGGCGCGGCGCCCTTCGCTCGCCGGCGCGCAACCAACGACAGCGGCAGGCCGCACGCGGCGAGACCCACCGCCCACCAGACCAGAAAATTCGGCCGGTAAGCGTTTGGAACCGAGAGCGAATACATTACCTTGCCGGCGGCCAGAAACGGGACTACGGCGAAAAACCCGGCGGTGGCGTTCCAGAGCGATTCGGTCTCTCGTTCCCCTACCGCTGTAAATTTCAATCGCAGGCGGCCCGCGCGAATCCTTGCGGCTATCGAACCGGCCAGCGGCCAGCGCCACGCCGCGATGCGGCTGGGAACGCCGTCCTCCTTCGGCTGGTGCAAGATGGCAATACGGCCAAACATCGTCGGACAGTTATCGGAAAACCCGAATCTAATCCACCTGCGGTCCGGACCGCGCCGCAATCGCGCCACCGCAATGCTCCGCATCGGCCGGATTGGCCCATTTTACGGCCAATTGAGCCGCAACCCAATTAACCAATTGCACTCCGCTCGCGACTTTCGCCCCAGTGCTGCCGGGTCCGCTCTGAAATTCCCCCGCGATCCAATAACTCCTTTCCATGTTTCCCCAATCGACGATTTTACTCATGTTGGCCGGAATTTTAGGTCCCAAGCCGCTCCCCGGGAAATCCGTCGCGTAGAAGCCAAGGACCAAGTCGCCGCGGCTTGAAGCGATCACCGGCTTTGCGGTGAACTGCCAGCCGTTTCCGATGCTGCCGCTAATGGCCTCGATTGGCGCCTCACGCGCGGCGTTGTCCAGCAACAAAACGGCACCTTGGGCATCGGCCCGCTGGTTAAAAGTCCACCTTTGACTCTCCGCATCGCCGCCCCAGATTGTGCGCTGGTAGAGGGCCTGTTGAATCGGGGGATTGAAGTCGTCCCGGATAAGGGTCCAACCCGCCGGCGCCACAATTTTAATCTTCTTCCTGCTGTAGGTCATTATGTCGGCCACCAAAAGCTCCCCCGGTTGTGCCAACGAATACCAGGTGAGGCTCAAACCCGCCGCATTTTTTCTAAGCCCCGTGGCAAATGAATATATTCTTACCCCGCCAGCCATTGCCGAATGACCCACCGGCGCCGGCGGCATTTTGCAGCCCGCCAGAATTCCCGCCAATGCCGCGGCCACCAGGAATTTTTTGACTCTCCTCATGCTCACCCGGTGAGGCCCCAGATCTGCACATGCCATACGGTAAAAGCGACCAGCGCGAACGAAACTACAATGAGGATTATGGCGAGTTGATCGGTGTGCCGCTTCATGCCCAGCGCCATCAGAACCAGCAGAAACGGATACCCATGAAGATAATGCCGGACGCCGACCTGAACCATCCCATTCCAAACAAAGAATAGGCTCGGCAACATCGCAATTAAAACCCCGCCCCAAATCAGCAGCGTATCCATTTCACGAAGGCTCGCTCGCAACGCGAGAATGAAAGCCGGACTGGTAAACGTGATTGCCTGGCCCGCCGACCGCGGGTGCAGATATGGAAATTTGTGGTTCAAGCTGGGCGCCAAAAATAGCAGCGTATTTAGATTGCTCGTGAAATAGCGGGTGCTGAAGAGCGGGGCGTTGCCGATGATCCCGACCGCGATTAGTGCGAGGCTGCGGTCAAACCAACTATGATAGCGAAGCTCGTTCATTCCCACGAATACCACGCCCGATAGGGCAAACCCGGGAACCAGCCAAATCAGTTCCCGCCAGTTGCGGCGGCGCAAATACACCAGCGCCGCGTAGATCGGAAATTCGGGGCCGAGGTCGTAGCGCGCCAGAGCGGCCAGCCCCGCCAGCAGCCCAACCAGCCACGGCCGGGCCTTCCCGAATACCTCCGCCAGCGCCGCAAGCGTAAACCCGATGGCGACGGTCTGGGTCACGTCCCAACTGCCGCCGTTTAACGCCTCCCACCAAAGCGTGGTTCCCGCACCGAAGAAAATCGTGAGCCAGCACCGGCTCTTGGTGGATATTTCCAATCGCCCTAGCATCCACCACGCCAGCGCCATGTCAAACGCTCCCCAGATTAGGGAGAATACTGTCTGGTTCACGTTCGTGCCCCAGATTGCGGCCAGCGGCAGCATCAGGATCGCGGGCAGCGGCGGATGAAGTTCGTACCAATGGCCGTGGAATATGGCGTGCTCGATGGCCCCCTTCTCAGGGAACATATCGATATAAAGGTGCCCGCGCAGAATCGTCGCCGCCTCAAGAACATGGGCCTTGTATGGCGAGGGGGCCATCCATCCGGTTTCGGCGTAAAAGGCGAGGAACGCGGTGAATACCGCGAACGCACTCCACGCCTCCGCCGAGAGATAGCGCGGCGGACTGCCCGCGCCGTGGCGTCCGGCAGCTTCGCGGGCCTTGGCGGACAGCGCCCAGCCGCACCCCGCACCAATCGCCGCGCACCAGGCCAGGATGTTCGGAATCTCATGGGAACGCAGCAAAAATAAGAACGCGAAGTCCGCGGCGAAACACGCGAGGGCGAGAATGAAGAATCCGTTCGTCACCCGCCACAGCGATGCTGAATCGCAATATGGAGCGTCAGGAGCGCTCGCTGTGGGAGCGGTAGGATGGAGCGTGCCCGCCATTTCGGCTTATCTATCCGCCACTATCGCCGGCCGGCATCCCCGCACCGCCGGTGCCGTGCATGCTTTCATGGCCATCGGCGGCATCGCGGCTAATCGGCGTCGAATCAGCGGCATTGCCCCTTGCGCCAGCCACCCCTTGCACGTTTTAGACGATGAAATCGTAGCATTTTCATCGGCCTTTCCCAGCGCCGGAGGCGTCTTCCGGAGGCGGCGCTCTCCCTTGCGGAGCAAGGCGTTGTGATATATCTGTGCGGGTTCGTATCCGTGCCCAGAATGGAACCTGCCCGCGTAACGCACGCTGAGCCTCCCAAGCTGAGGAACCCTGCGGAAGATTCCGTGCGGGCCGATTTGACCGGCCCGAATGCTCCCGAACGGGAAGCCGCCGGCGAGCGATGGCCGGATTTCTTTATCGTCGGCGCGCAAAACAGCGCCACCACGTCCCTGTATTGGCATCTCCGGCAGCATCCGCAAGTCTTCATGCCGGCGCTCAAGGAACCGCATCACTTCTCGCAACTCGCGCCGCCCAATCAGTTGCGCTTTCTCGTCACTCAAGTGCATTCCCGATCCGAATATCTAAAGCTATTCGTTCCAGGCCGCAACACCAAGACGATGGGCGAGGCGAGCACCTCCTACCTGTGGGAGCCGGGGACGGCGCAGCGGATACATCGCGAAAATCCCAACGCCAGAATTATCGCGGTCTTGCGCGACCCCGTCGAGCGCGCCTATTCGCACTACCAGATGGACCGCCGCGAGGGATGGCAGGATCGCCCCTTTCTCGAAGCGTTGCAAGCCGACCATGCGGCGCCGCGCAAGGGCTATGGCATCTCGCGCCTGTATGTCGAGTTGGGGCTTTACTACGAACAAATCAAGCGTTACCTGGACCTCTTCGGCCCCGATCGGGTCAAAACGATTAGCTTCGATCGATTCGGCGACAAAGCGGCCGGCGGCTTGGCCCGCGAACTGGCGCTTTTCCTCGGCATCGATCCGCCCGCGCAGGCGAACGCGCGAATCGAGCGGGTGGAAAACGAGTTTCGCGTGGCGCGATTCGACTGGACCCGGCGGCTGGCCGGCAACTGGTTTGCGCGGCGCGCCGGACAAATTATCGTCTCTCCCAGCCGCGGTTCCATCTATGCGATCAAGCGGAAGGTATTCGAACCGCTGTTCTTAAAGCGCGCCGAGCGCCCGCCAATCGACGCCGATGGCAGGGCGTGGCTGATATCGATTTACCGCGACGACGTGGCGGCCTTGGAAAATCTCCTGCACCGCCCAATGCCCGCGTTGCGCCGCTCATGGCAGGAATGAGCCGCGGCGGCGTTCGTAGAACCAAAGCCAGAACATCGCGCCGAAGGTTGCCAGCGTGATCGCCAGGCCAATCAGAAACGGCGTGCTCCGATAAGTGATCTCAATGCGCTGCCGGCCGGGCGGGAGAACCACGGCCAGCAATCCGTCTTCGGAAACAACCTCACCGCGGCCCGCGGTTACGCGCCAGTTCCGATAGTAATTCTGGTTGATCGCCATCACCGTGGCGCACGGAGCTTCCACATCGAAGCTCAACGCGTTCGGCGTCCAGCGCGCGAGCTTCACCGAGCCGGAACCGATCATGTATTGCTCACCCCGATATCCCGGCTCGTCGTAACCGCGAAGGCTGTCGCTGATTCGGGGAGGAACCGGTTCGTAGCAGAAGAGCACCCCCGTGTTTGCTCTTGCAGCCGATGACATTCGGCGGAAGGACCCCCAGTATCCAACCCGCCGCCATTGCCGGAAGCTGGCGGAAAATTCCACCTTAGGCTCTGAGCCTTCATCCACAAAGTGCAGATACGCCGTGCTGACGGACCAGTTGTCGATCAGCGCAATTGCGATGAGCAATAGGGCTATTCTTGCGCCCCAGGGTTTAGATCTTTTCCGGATGACATCGGTACCCAAACCGGCCATTACCCCGGCTGGAAGCGTGAACGGTATTACCCAGCGCTCCGGAAAGCGGGCGGAGGCGAAAAATGGGAGATGGTGAAGAATGACCCACGGAGAGTACGGTCCGAAGTATCCGTCCGCAATGGATAACACCACTAACGCCAAAATCAGCCACATCAATGAATCGCGAAACCGCCAAACCAAGCCCACGAACGCGAGCGCCCCGAAAATTACGCCCAGATAAGCGCCATAGTCGAACAAAGGCGTGTTCATCCCCGCGAAATGGAGCCGCGGGTATTGATTGCGATGGAACAACGCGAGCCGGATGAATCTCAGGATATGAGCGGCTTCTGCCGGTGGCGTCAATCTCGCGTGCATCCCGGTGAATGCGAGGCCCGGCAGCAGCTTGGTTGCCCCGAACCCGATAGTAAACATCGCCATCGCGAGCAGCGGCAGGAACGGGAAGGCGCTTCGGCGCTGAACCGCAATCGCCGGCGCGAGCACTGCGAGCGTCACGCAGGTGAACAAGAACGGATACACGCCGCCCTCCGTCAACATCAGCGCCACCATCAGGCCACCCAGCACCGCTGGAGTAAGCCGCCGGCGCTCCACCGAAAGAAATAACAGCGCGACCGCCCAAGGAATGTAGGCGCACGGAAGAAAATTCAGATGGCCCATTATTGCGTGCAGGAAATACCACGAGCTTCCGGCAAACGTCCCGGCGCAGGCTACCGCTCCGAGTTCGGAAATCCTCAACACCCGGGCGAGAAAGTAAGCCCCCCCGAACGCGATCGCGCTGTGTGCGATGACACTTAAACGCAGCCCGATAACTGGCCCAAACAGCAGTACCGGCAGCATAAAGGGAGTGATTATCGCCGATGATGGATTTCCCAGCATCGGCATTCCGCCGCATTTGTAAGGATCCCACAGGGGAAATTGATGAAATTGGGTAATCGTATGAAATGGAACCCAAGCAAGCTCCAAAAACAGGTCCCAATCCATCCGGCCGACTATCTGCGGCACATCGCCTTCGGTAATATGCCGCAGGATCGGGAAGCCGAACACCACCGCAAACGCGATCGATCCCGCCGCCGCCCACGCGGCTTCCCGTTTGATTCCGGGCTGGCCCATCTCGGCCATCATTCCGAACCGGATGCGGGCAGCCGCCCGCTGTTCCAATGGTCAAGTATCCCGGCGCGGGAGCGCTCGTAAAGCCATACCGAGACCAGGATGAGAAAGGTTGTCAGCGTGATTAACAGCCCAATCGAAAACGCCTCGCTCCGATAGGCAATCTCGATGCGCTGCTCGCCGGGCGGGAGAACGACCGCGAGCAATCCATCTTCGGAAACGACCTCCCCCTTCCCCTCCGTGATCCGCCAGTTCCGATAATAATTCTGGTTGATCGCCATCACCGTAGGACACGGAGCTGCCACATCGAAGCTCAACGCGTTCGGCGTCCAGCGCGTGAGCTTCACGGTTCCCGGTCCGAGCAGATACTGCTCGCCCCGGTATCCGGCTTGGTCGAAACCCCGGAGCTTCGGGCCGGTTTCCGGCGGAATGTTTTCATAACACGAAAGCGCGCCGAGATTTGCCTTCGCCGCCATGTACATCCGATAGTAGTAGTCGCGGCCGGCGGCTTGCCGGAAGACCGCTGACGAAGGGAGCGGCCGCTGCGGCTGCTCGACGATAAAATACATATGGCGCGCGTTGACCGACCAACTGTCGATCAGCGCCAGCACAATCAGCGCGGCGGCGAGTCTAGCCCCCCACGGCTTCGCGGCGGCGCGAAGCGCGTCCGTCCCCAACCCGGCCAGCATCCCGGCCGCCAGAATGAACACCGCGAGCCAGCGGGGCGGCTGGCGCGTTGACGCGAAAATGGGAAGATGATGGAGAAGAACCCACGGAGAGTACGCGCCGAATTCTCCCGCCGCCATCGAGAATGCCGCCGCCGCCACAATTGCCCAAGGCAATGCGCGGCGAAATCGCAGAACCATCCCGGCCAGCGCCAAGCCGGCGAAAATGATTCCCAGGTACGCACCCAACTCCCAGAAGCGCGACAGCGATGGGGGAAGCATCCGCATCGGGCTCTGATTGCGCGTGAATAATTCGGCCAGCAGCAGGCGCACCGGCATGGCCTCGGCCGCCGGCTGCAATCGCGGATACAGCCCGCTGAATGCCAACCCCGGAATTAGCTTGATCGCGCCGAATCCGAACGCAAACGCGCCGGCAACCGCGAGCAATAGAATCGGCTTGAAGCTGCGCCGCTGGATTGCGGTTATCGCCGCCAGCACCGACAGTATCACCGCCGTGAACAGAACCTGATACAGCCCGCTCTCCGTGAGCATCAGCGCCATCGCAAGGCCGCCGAGCGCGAGCGGCGTGAGCCGGCGGCGCTCCAAACCAAGGAAGAACCACCCGATCGCCCAGGGCGCGTAAACAAACGAGATG
This sequence comes from Binataceae bacterium (SeqCode), assembly GCA_050736715.1. GTDB lineage: Bacteria > Desulfobacterota > Binatia > Binatales > Binataceae > Binatus. The sequence goes on from JBOHWK010000145.1 coordinate 46,647, forward strand.
AATCCCAAATGGCCGATTTCGGCGCGAAGATAGAACCACGAACTCCCGCCGAACGCGCCGGCGCAGGCGATCGCCCCCAACTCCGAAATTCCGAACACGCGGGCGAGACAGTACGCGCCGCCAAAGCCGATCGCGAGATGAACGATCACCGACAAATGCAGCGCGGTCACCGCGCCGAGTAGGAATACCAGCGGGAAAAATGGCGTCAGCAGCGTCGATTGCGGATCGCCCAGCATCGGCATCCCGCCGCATTTGTAGGGATCCCAGAGTGGGAACTGATGAAAGTGGGCGATCGTGTGGTAGGCGACCCACTCGAGTTGGAGAAAGGGATCCCAATCGTTGCCTCCGTAATGGACAAAGCCCGGAATGTTGCCCTGAGTCAGATGGCCCGCAAGCTGATACGTAAAGCACAACGCGAACGCAACCGAGCCGAGCGCCACCCATGCGATTTCGCGTTTACGCTGCAATCCGATCATCATCGCACGATATGTTTCTTCTTCCCCAAACTCCATCGTTACAAAAGTAGGATGCGCGGGCGGGGAATGCCTTCTAATGTCCCGCGCCCGCGCGCCGGATTGCCACGAGGGCCGCAGTCCAATGGAACGCCTGTCCGCCCCTGCACAGCACGGGACCATATGCGCCCTTTCGGCTTTGGCTGGCGCCGAAAATCCAGTATTCATGCGAGGGTTTGACAACCTCGACCAGCGGTTTCATGCCGGCCGGCCTCTCATGGCCCGGCTCATCGCCATGAAAATCGGTCGCATAGAAAACCACGATAAAGTCTCCGTCGTGCTTGGTCGCGATTGGTTTCGCGGCTAATTGCCAGCCGTCGCCGATATTGCCGCTCGACCCGTCAATCGGATCGATTGTTGCCCCCCGATCGAACACCAGCATCGCACCCTGCGCGGCAACCGGCGCGCTGAAGGTCCAAGTGTGCATTGCCGAATCGTTTGATTGGACCACGTGCCAGTAGATCGATTGCCGCGTCGGCAGCGAGCTGTCTTCGCGAATCAGAGTCCAGCCCGGCGGCGGAGTAATCGACGGCTTGGCGCCGCTGTAACTCAATACATCCGCTACCGCCAACTGTCCGGGGCGCACCGATGGCGGCCACTTTAGGGCCAGCTTTTTCGCGCCCATAGCCAGCGGCTGCGTCGATACGTAAACAATGCCGTCGCCGAGCTTGCGGCGCGACAGATCGATCTTGCTGTCAACCTCATAAAGGTTCTGGCCGAAGACGCCCAAGTCGGCCGCGAGATGCATATGGAACCGCCGCGAATACCGCTGGTACTCGTCGCCGGCGGGAGTCGTATAAATCGGGCGCTTGCCGAAGTAATGCGCCATCCCTTCGGTCGCATCGGTCCAGCCATGCGCGGCAAGGTTGGTATCGTCGATGATTTCCACGTCGGGCCGCAGCTTATCAACGAATTTTCCGTACCACAGCGCCGTGCTCGGCCCCCACCATGAAAAGATTACCGCGTGCGGCTTGACGGTGCTGAACACCTTCCGCACCAGGATATCGCCGTCACGATACCCGCGCATGCGGGCGATGTCGCCGTTGCGGGAGTTGATCCGAAACATATGGAACGGAACCCAAAAGACCGCCACGATCGCGAGGAGATAAACCGCCCGGTGGAGGTAGCGGGCGCGCAGCCGGCCGATTTGATCGATAACCGCCGCCTGCACGCCAACCGCCGCCGCAATCAGCGCGAGCCAATTCGGGATCAGGAAATAATTCCCGATGTCGTTCGCCCACCATACGCTTGCGGCATAGCTCGGAATCAGAATGCCGAGCGTGACGCCCAACCCAAACCGCCAGTCGCGCCGAAACAGCACCGCAAGCCCAATCAGCGCGAAAACCCCGATCGCCACCGCTCCCGGCAGCGTCATCCACTCGCGATGCCAGTGCAGGACATAGTGTAGATTCCTAAGCGCATCGATCGGTCCGTGCCAGGTGAGGAAGTCCTTGGTCTCGCCGACGCCCGCCCCCATCGCCACCGCCCGAAAGGCCTTCCAGGTCCGCGGATCGCCGTAGTTGAGCGGAGGATTCATCCGCGCGCGGATCGGCAAAAAAGCGTAGATGCCGGCGACTCCGAAGAGGCCGAGGAATCCCGCCGCGATCACGGTCACCGGCCTGAAGAATTTGCGCGGCTGCGCCACGATTGCGTAAATCACCAGCGCCGGTAATTCCATCGCCAGCACCGCCGCGCTTCCCAGTCCCACGCCCGAGGATAGCGCCAGCGTCCATAGCCAGCGCCGCTTCCCGGTCTTTGCCCACTTGAGGGCGAGCAGCCACAGCACCGCTCCAATCAGCAGGGTCAGGGTATAAGGATCGGCGTGGCCGGAGGCCTTCCAGACGTCGAGCGCAAATCCAAACGCCAGGGCCGCCGCCACCGCGATCGCCGGCGACGCACCGAAGCGAACCGCGAGAATCGCCAAAATCGCGACGGCAGCCGCCACGCACGCCACCGACATCAGATTCATCCGAAACGCCCATTCGCCGATTGGAACGAGCGTGCCGAAAATCTTTCCCACGATCACGAACAGGGGATAACCCGTGGGATGGGCGATCCCAAGAACGTAGGTGACGGTCTGAAACTCGCCGTTGTCCAGAAAGCAAAGCCCGGATATCATCGTGTGGCAATACACGAGCATCGCGGCCGCAAAGGCGATTGCGCCCGTAATCGCCGTGCGATGGACGCTCAAGCGCGCGGTGAATCCGGCGCGGCCGGGCGTGGCGGCGCGGTCCCGCTCCGGGGCGGCGTCGGTGTTGGTCATCTCCGGTTGGGCGTTTGCCACGTTGGAATTTCACCGGTCCGGCGCAATCCCGCCGGACCGGGTCAAGATCATGCGGATTTCACAGCCGCGTCCGGCGATATAGCCGCAGCGGGCCTTGATGAAACACTTCCCGGTAGCCGGGGAGCGGATTCTTCATCCATGGCGGCGGACTTACTTGTTCCAGTATATACGGATAATTCCGGGCCAGCGCCTGCCGCAATTCGGAGAGCGGCCGCACCCGGCTGCCTGCGGACCAGCCTTCGACGTGCGGCACGACCGGATCGTCGTCGATCCCGGTATAGACGGAGAACCGGCAAAAGTCGCCATCGACATTCGTGTTGGCCGCGATATGAAGTATGTGAGTGGCGGTCGTGATGCGCCCGCGCGTCCGCTCGGCGCGCAGGAAATCGAACAGCGCCACGTCGGCACGCGTCCGCGCCCAGCGGGGCACCCGAGTCCCGTCCCAGAATCCGTTTTCGGCGGTATCGAATCCGATCCCCCATTCCGCGGCGATCGAATGCTCGTCGTAGTCGTAGCTCACGTCCGAGCGCGGATACCACGGATAGATCAGCATCGCGAGCAGCACCAGCAGCACCGCAAGCCGCGTCCGCACCCGCGCCTCGAACGCCAGCGCGAAGGGAATCGCGGCGGGAAAGACCAGGAAAAAGGGGCTCCAGTACTCGTCCAGCTTGTAGCCAACATCGCTAATCGCCGATTGAAACACTCCATTACCGGAGAGACGCGCGAGCGGCCCGATTAGCACATTGCCCATTCCCGCAATCGCCGCGAACGCGACAATCGCAAGCCCAAACGCGCCGGCCGCGGATTTCTCCCAAATGGCCCACGCCGCGAACCCGAACATCGAAAGCACAAAGAGCATCGGAAACTGGCTGACGAATCCTTCCTGCGTGAGATTGTTGCTGGTCTGCCGGTATTGTCCGCCGGTGGACGCGTGAAAATAGATTACGGCCCCGATCACCAACACTGCCAGCGCCCTGGCGATCCACGGAAGCAGCTCCCCGGCGCGCTCCTCGAAGCCGTCCAGCCATCCCGCGCCATAGAGAATCAATCCGAGGCCGGCGATCAGGCTGAGCGGCAGGATCGGGTAGGCGATGGGCTTGCCTAAGCCGATCGCGATTTCGGGCACCGCCACCAACGCGGCGCCGGCCAGGCAGATGACGCCCGAGACAAAGCGCTCCGAATCGCCCTCCAAGAGCCACAGCACTGCGCCCGCCGCCGCGACCGCCATCGCAAAGCCGCCGATAATCGCGTGAACCGCGACGGCGGTACCCAGCACGATTGCGCCGATCGCGGTCAGCGTTTTCGACCGGCGGCGATCGAAAAAGAACGCCAGCCCCAGCGCGATCAGGATCAAATCTACCGCCGTCCCGCGCACTCCGGCGGTCCGGCGAAACGCAATCGTGAGAAACAGCAGCAGTGAGGCAATGCCCCCGGCAACATCGCCCGCAAGCGTTTTGCCCAGGCGCCAGGTCGCGAAGATCAGGAACGCCGCCATCGGGATCATCACCTGGCTCTGCGTCAGCACTCCCAGCTTTACGTGGCCGCCCATTCCGAGCATCGCCAGAAACAATTCGAGGCCGGGCGTCTGCGCGCGCGGCCCCCAGCATCCGAACGGATCGTTGTCGAACGGCAGATAGACGCCGAAGGAGAGGATCCGCTGCACCGACGCCGGATAACTCAGCACATCGATAATCGGCGCGAGCGGCTGGCTGAATTCGAGCGGAAACCATCCGATCGCCAGCAACACGACCGAGATAATCGTGAGTTTCTGCCCCGCGCTCAGCGATTGCCGCCGAATCCGCGGCGGCTTGCGCCACACCTGATAGGCGCCAGCCGCCAGCAAAAGCCAGATGACGATCGGGCGGAAGAGCCGGATTGGACCCAGCAACTGGCCGAGCGCGTAGGCAATCACCCATACCCCGATGCATCCGGTGAGGATGGCGTCGGACAATTCCAACTCCGGCGCGATTTGCAGCGCGAGTCCCGCCACCACCGCCGCGCTGACCGCCCAGAACGTCCAGAGCTTGAGCGCCGCCCATCCGGTGACCAGTATGATGCCCTTAAGTCCCGCTAGTCCATTGAGAATATGAACGCCGTAGGGCGTGGTATTGAGCCGCCGGATCGACATCCAAACGATCCATAGGAGGGCGATAAAAACCGCCGCGATCGCCAAATAGCTCGGCCCCTCGATCTCCGGGGCGCTTTCGGCGCGTTCGGCTTCGGGAGCGGGAGCGGAGGTCGTCGGGAGCGGAGCTGCCTGTGCCGCGGGCGCCGCAGTAGCCGAAGCTGCCGGCGGCGCAGATGAAGCGGGCGGCGCGGGTGGCGCGGGCGGAGATGGTTCCGTGGGAGGAGCCGATGGCGGCGCGGCGGGCGGCGGACTTGCCGCAGGCAGCGGAGGCGGTGGCCCCGGCTTCGGCGGCTTCCGCACGGCCGCCGCGATCCGTCCGATTATGCGGACGAGCATCTTGCGCCCGCCCAGCATCCCCGCCAGCACGAGCCATCCGACAAAGACCAGAAACGCGATCCAACTGACACTGCTG
>JBOHWK010000146.1:0-6488 GCA_050736715.1 Binataceae bacterium (SeqCode)
GAGCGGCGCCGGCCGCGCCGGCGGCGGCCGCCGGAGGAGCGCCCTTCTTTTTCGATGCGGCTTGGGTCTCTTTGGTTTCTTCAGCCATCGGTCCTCAATCTCGTCTCTTCATCAGCCCTTGGACGGCGCCTGTTTCTTGCCCGCCACGATCTTGCGCGGGCCTTTGCGCGTGCGCGCGTTGGTATGCGTGCGCTGGCCGCGCACCGGAAGGCTCTTGCGATGGCGGATGCCGCGATAGCAGCCCAAATCCATCAGCCGCTTGATCGATTGTTGCACGTCGCGGCGCAGATCGCCTTCCACCTCGTAATCGGCGTCGATCGCGTTGCGGATATGGACCTGCTCGTCGGCGGTCAGATCGTCGGTCTTGCGGCCGGGATCGACTTTGGCGGCGGCCAGGATTTTGAGCGCGGCGGGCCGGCCGATCCCATAGATATAGGTCAGCGCGATCTCCATCCGCTTGTTTTTCGGCAATTCGACTCCCGCTATGCGCGCCATCGCTTATCCTTCCAAAAAGAAGTTCCCATAATCGCCGGCAAAATTGGGTTCGTTCGGTAATTTTTTATGTAGAGCACGATTATATCCCAGGGCCTATCCCTGCCGCTGCTTGTGGCGCGGGTTGGAGCACAGGACGCGCACGACACCCTGCCGGCGCACCACTTTGCAGTTCTTGCAAATTTTCTTGACTGACGCTCGAACTTTCATTTCAATCCCGTTGTGCTATCGCATCCGATACGTAATCCGCCCGCGGGTCAGATCGTACGGGGACAATTCCACCGTCACCTTGTCGCCGGCGAGAATCTTGATGTAATGCATCCGCATCTTGCCCGAGATATGCGCCAACACCTTGTGGCCGTTATCGAGCGTGACCTTGAACACGGCGTTGGGGAGGGCCTCATCGACGGTGCCCTGCACTTCTATGGCGTCACCTTTGGACATTAATTCAGTTCGCTCAGTATTTCAGGTCCGTTTGCGGTAATTGCGATAGAATGCTCAAAGTGGGCCGATAGTTTACCGTCCGCGGTGACCGCAGTCCACCCATCCTCGAGAATCTCCAATTCCGCCCCCCCCTCGTTGACCATCGGCTCGATCGCGATCGCCATGCCCTCGCACAGGCGCGGATTGGGCATCCCGGAGCGGAAGTAATTCGGCACCTGCGGGTCCTCATGGAGCCGGCGGCCGATTCCGTGGCCGGCGAACTCCGTCACCACGGAAAAGCCCGCGCTTTCGACGGCCTGTTGGACCGCGCGGCCGATATCGCCGATCCGGTTCCCGGCGCGCGCCTGCTCGATTCCCGCGTAAAGCGATTCGCGCGTGACGCGCAAGAGCTTCGCGATGTGTTCGGACACCTCGCCCACGGCGACGGTGCGCGCGGAATCGCCATAGAAACCCGCATAAAGCACCCCGAAATCGAGGCTCACGATGTCGCCCGCTTTGAGCCGGCGGCTGCCGGGAATCCCGTGGACGATTTCATTGTTGACCGACACGCACAGCGTTTTGGGATAGGGCACCCCGCCCGGCGCGTAGCCCTTGAAGGCGGGGGCAGCGCCCTTCTTGCGCGTCAACTCCTCGGCCATCCGGTCGAGGTCGCCGGTGGCGATACCGGGACACACCGCGGCCGCCAACTCGTCCAGGATTTCAGCGACGATTCGGTTCGCCATGCGCATCACGGCGATCTCCGCCGGGGTCTTGATCGTGATCATCGCGCCTGCGCCCTCATTGTGGGCGAAGCCTTGGGTTTGTAGCCGCCGAGCGCCGCGATAATCCGCTGTTCGATCCCTTTGACGCCGCCGATTCCGTCAATTTTCGTGAGCAGCCCGCGCTGTTCGTAATAATCGAGCAGCGGAAAGGTGGTCTTCGCGTACACCTTAAGGCGTTCGCGCTCGGTCGCTTCGGAATCGTCTTCGCGCCGATAGAGCGGCCCGCCGCATTTGTCGCATGCGTCCGCAACCTTGGGCGGTTTGAAATTCACATGATACATCGCGCCGCAATTCCGGCACGTGCGGCGCCCCGAAATCCGCTTGACCAGTTCCTCGTCCGGCACGATCAGCGCAACCGCCCGGTCCAGACCGCCCCCCGCCGCGCGGAGGATCGCCGCCAGCGATTCGGCCTGCGCGACGCTGCGCGGGAAACCGTCGAGGATAAAGCCGCCGCCGGCTTCGTGAGCGGAAAGCCATTCTTTTATCAAATCGACCACAATTGCGTCCGGCACCAATTGCCCGCGTTCCATCAGTTCATGCGCCTGCCGCCCGGTCTGGGAATTCCCCTGCGCCGCCGCGCGGAGCAGATCGCCGCTGGAGATTTGCGGAACGCCGTACCGCGCGCTGAGCGCGCGCGCCTGCGTTCCTTTGCCCGCTCCGGGCGGCCCCAGTAATACCAGCCGCATGGTCAGCCGGTCGCCCTCGATTTATTCCTGCGCCCACCGCCCGGCCCCATGAAGCCTTCGTAATTGCGGGTAATCAGATGAGTCTCGATTTGAGCGACCGTGTCGAGCGCGACGCCCACGACGATTAGCAGCGCGGTGCCGCCGAAGTAGAACGGAACGTTGAACTGCTCGATCAGGATCGTCGGCAGGACGCAAACCGCGCTGACGTAAATCGCGCCGCCCAGGGTGATTCGCGACAGCACCCGGTCGATGTATTCGGCGGTGTAGCGGCCGGGGCGGATGCCGGGGATGAAGCCGCCGTACTTTTTGAGATTGTCGGCGACATCGACCGGGTTGAACGTAATCGCGGTGTAGAAGTAGCAGAAAAACACGATCAGCGCGACGTACACGATATTGTAATAGATGCCGCCCGGCGTCAGATACGACGAATATGGCTTAAGCCACGGCACGAAGGTCGCCAGCGTCGCCGGGAAGACCAGAATCGACGACGCGAAGATCGGCGGTATGACGCCCGAAGTGTTGATCTTGAGCGGCAGATGCGAACTCTGGCCGCCATAGACCCGCCGCCCCACAACCCGCCGCGCGTACTGGATCGGGATGCGCCGCTGGGCGGTCTCCAGATAGACAATCAGGGCGGTGACCGCGATCGCCATCGCGATGATGAAAATGAGCAGGAAGATGCTCATTTCGCCCTCTTTTACGAACTGGATCGTGGTGCCGATCGCGCTCGGCAGGCGCGCGACGATTCCCGCCATGATGATGAGCGAGATGCCGTTGCCGATTCCGCGCTCGGTGATCTGCTCGCCGACCCACATCAGGAACATCGTGCCCGCCGTCACCGTGAGCACCGTCATCAACTCGAAGCGCAGGCCCGGATTATAGACGACGCTGCCGCCGCCGGGCGCCTGAATTTTTTCCAGCGAGACCGCGATCATGAATCCCTGCACGATCGCCAGGGCGACGGTTCCGTAGCGCGTGTATTGGCTGATCTTGCGCCGGCCCGCCTCGCCCTCCTTGTACAATTCGTCGAGGTAGGGCGACGCGACCTTGAGCAGATCGAGGATGATCGCGACCGAGATGTAGGGCATGATGCCCAATGCGAGCACCGAAAAGCGCTCCAGCGCGCCGCCGGAGAACAGGTTGATCCAGCCGAACAGCGTGCCGCTGGCCGCGTCGAAGAACGAGGCGAGCGCCGTTCCGTCGATTCCCGGCGTCGGCACGGCGACGCCGACGCGGTACACCGCCAGCATCATGGCGGTGAAGAACAGCCGGCGGCGCAATTCGGGGATGCGCGAGGCGCCTGAGAGTCCCTCCAGCATCTAGCTCCCGGCCGGCGCGGCCGGTTCCGCGGTCCCCCCGGCGGCGGTGATTTTTTCGCGCGCGCTCGTGGAGAAGGCGTCGGCCCGCACCGTCAATTTTTGCTTTAGTTCGCCGCTGCCCAAAATCTTCACCTTGCGCCCGCCGGGAATCAGGCCGCGCGCCGCCAATGCGGCCGCGTCAACCACCGCGCCCGCGGCGAAAGCTCCCAAGCGCGACAGATTCACGATCGCGAACTCGTCCCGCCGCGCCTTATTCTTAAGCGTGCGGCGAAAGCCCTGCTTGGGCAGGCGGCGCTGGAGCGGCATCTGGCCGCCCTCGTAGCCCGGTGGAGTGTTGCCGTGCGAGCGGGAGCCTAATCCCTTGTGGCCGCGCCCGGCGGTCTTGCCGTGGCCCGATCCGATTCCACGCCCGATGCGCCGCTTGCGATGCGTCGATCCGGGCGAGGGTTTTAGGGTTCTTAATTCCATGCGCGCGCCTAATCCTCGATTTCGATCACCAGATGCTTAAGCCGCTTGACCATCCCTTCCACCGACGGGGTGCGCTTCAATTCGCGCTCGGTGCCCAGCTTGCCGAGGCCCAATCCCTTGACGGTCTGGCGCACGCGCTGGGTCGTCCCGATCGGGCTGTGGATGAGCTTGACGCGGATTTTATCGGACTTCGCCGCCATCGCACGCCCGCTTACGCGGCCTCCGGACGATTGCCGGGTAGTCCGCGCAACCGTTTGATGTCGGCGACGCTGCGCAATCCGGTCAGCGCCTCCAGCGTCGCCTTGACCAGATTTTGTGGATTCGAGGAGCCGAGCCGCTTGGTCAGGATGTTGCGGATTCCCGCCAGTTCCACCACTGCGCGGACGCCGCCCGCCGCGATCACTCCCGTCCCTTCGGCGGCCGGCCGCAGCACGACGCGGCCCGCCCCGAACCGGCCCACGGTTTCGTGCGGAATCGTTCCGTCGCGCAGCGGGACGCGCACCAGGTTCTTCTTGGCGCGTTCCACTCCCTTGCGAATCGCCTCCGGCACTTCGTTCGCCTTGCCCAGGCCGAACCCGACCAGCCCGTTATGGTCGCCCGCGACGACCAGCGCGCTAAAACTGAAGCGCCGGCCGCCCTTGACGACCTTGGCGACCCGGTTGATGTGGACCACCTTCTCCTTGATCTCGAGGCCCTGCGGATCGATCCGCTGGGTCACGTGCGCTTCCGCGACGGTGCGTTGCCTGCCTTTCAAAATTTCAACCCTGCTTCGCGGGCGGCGTCGGCCAGCGCCTTCACGCGCCCGTGGTAAAGGAATCCGTTGCGGTCGAAGACCACGTCCGCGATTCCGTTTTGGAGGCACCGCTGGGCGATCGCCGTGCCCACCGCCTTGGCCGCGGCCAGATTGCGTTTGCTCTTGAGCCCCTCGCGCACTGCGGCGCTCACGGTCGAGGCGGCGGCGAGCGTGCGCCCGGTCTCGTCCGATATCACCTGCGCGTAAATATGATGCAGCGAGCGATAGACCGACAGCCGCGGCCGCGCGGCCGCGCCCCGCGCCTTGCGCCGCACGCGCGCTTGCCTGAGTTTTCGCTTCTCCGAACGTTGCAGAGCCATGATCGTGCAATCCTCTAGCCCGCGCTCGAGCCGGCCGCCGCTTTGCCGGCCTTGCGGCGAATCGTTTCGGTTGCGTACTTGATTCCCTTGCCCTTGTACGGTTCCGGCGGCCGCAATTCGCGGATTTGCGCCGCCACCGCGCCCAAGAGCTGCCGATCCGCGCTTTCGAGCGTGAGCGTCACCTGCTTCTCGACCTTGGCGGCCACGCCCGCCGGCAACTGGTAAACGATCGGATGGGAATAGCCGAGCAAAAAGTTGATCTGGCCGCCCTTGACCTCCGCGCGATAGCCGACGCCGTTGATTTCGAGCACGCGGCTGAAGCCCGTACCGACGCCCTGCGCCATGTTGGCGATTAGTTTGCGGGTCAAGCCGTGCAACGCGCGCTCCTCATTGCTGTTGCCGGGCCGGGCAACCTCGATCCTAGAGTCTCCGATCTCGACTTTGAATCCGGGCCGCACCGCCATTTCGAGCTTGCCCTTGGGGCCTTCGAGCCGAATCGTGCCGCCCGCCATCGACGCCTTGACGCCTTTGGCAAGCATCACCGGCAGTTTCCCAATTCGCGACATCGCGGTTCACCACACCCGGCAGAGAATTTCGCCGCCAACCTTCTTGCGGCGCGCCTCGCGCCCGGTCATTACGCCGAGCGGCGTCGATACGATCTGCACGCCCATCGCCACCCCCCGGGTCTGGACCACGCCGTCCGCGCCGGCATAGCACCGCCGGCTCGGGCGGCTGACGCGCTGGATGCCCCGGATGACCGGCTCGCGCGCGGGCGAATACCGCAGCTTCAGGGCCAGGAACCGCTTGGGCGCCTCGCCGCCGGATTCGACGCCGGCCAGAAAGCCCTCGGCCAGGAGCACGCGGCAGATTGCTTCGCGCATCCGCGAGTGCGGAATCGTGAGTTCATTATAGCGCGCGCGCATCGCGTTGCGGATGCGCGTGAGCAGTTCAGCGATAGGATCGGTTTGCGACATAATCCGGCTCCGTCACCAACTGGCCTTGATCACGCCCGGCAGCGAGCCGTTGAGCGCGAGCTTGCGCAGGCACAGCCGGCACATTTTGAACCGCCGGTAATAGGCGCGCGACCGTCCGCACAGCGGGCAGCGGTTGTATTTGCGCACCTTGAATTTGGGCGTGCGCGCGGCTTTTACCCTGAGGCAGGTCTTGGCCATTGGCTCTCTATCCTTGCGTCCCTTGCGCGGCCC
>JBOHWK010000147.1:0-4872 GCA_050736715.1 Binataceae bacterium (SeqCode)
ATCCACGCATGGGTCGAGGCGTCCAGATGCACCAGCATCCCCACCAGCGGCCGCCGCTCGCGCCGGCGCCGGTACTGGCCCCGCGCCGGTTCCTGCTCCACCACCCCGGCCTCCTGCAGCATCAGCCGCAGCCAGTTATAGGACACCTTCACTCCGTGCTGCTCGCTGACCTGTTCGTAAAAGTGCCGCACCGAGAAATCCGCATAGACATCGCGCTTGAGCCGGATCAAAAGCGCCATGGTCCCCGCCTTGATCCGCTTGCGCCGCGGCCGTCCGCCGCGCTGGTCCATCACCGCCGACATCCCCCAGCGCTCAAACTTGCGCCGGAGGCGCCGCATCTGCCGCGCGCTAATCCCCAACACCTCGCTTGCCTGAATCCAACTCAACTGCCCGGCGATCGCCTTGGTGATCACTTCCCGCCGCGTCATCGCCCGCGCCTCCCGCCATATCCGCCGTTCGAGGTTTTCCATCCCCCGGCCCTATCACCCAAACCGGACATCTTTAACTGTTTATGCCCCGGACATCTCCAATGTTTATGACAATCGTCGAAATTGCTCTTGCCGAACCTTTTCCGCTGTGTCATATAGCGCATCGTAGGAAGCCGCGAACCGCTCCGGGCGGAGGGCGGCGCTTCGATAGTGTGGGAGGTTTTTTGTTATAATGGCTGAGCCGATCCGGGCCAACCAGCCCTATCCGATCGAAATCAAACTGAGCGACGGGCGCGTCGCCACGGTGCGAGCGATGGAGCCCTCCGATCTCGACGAGATCGCGCGCTTCGCGGCAAATCTGCCCGCCAACGACCTGCTCTTTCTCCGCACCGACATCACCAATCGCGAAGTGGTCAAGCAATGGGTCGATAACATCCGCAAGGGACAGACCTTTACCCTGCTGGCCGAGATCGACGGCGATCTCGCGGCGTACGCAAGCGTTCATCTGGATCAGGCGCGATGGACGCGGCGGGTGGGCGAAATTCGGATTCTCTCCTCGACGCGCTACCGCGGCTTGGGACTCGGCAAGCGGCTCGCCGCCGAGATTTTCGATGTCGCGCGCTCGCTGGGCCTCAAGAAGATCACCGCGCAGATGACTCCCGATCAGGCCGCCGCGCGCTCCGCTTTCGAGCGGCTCGGCTTTCAAGTCGAGGCGGTGCTGACGGACTGGGTCGAGGATCGGACGGGACACGCGCGCGACTTGCTCATCATGACCTACGATGTGGCCGGCTTTACCGATCACGTGGTTGCATAACCCCGCACCCTAATCGGGCCGCCGGAGAACAGATGCCATGATCAAACTATACGGAACCGCGATGTCGCGGGCGGCCCGATGCTTGTGGGCGCTCGAAGAACTCGGCCTCAAATACGAGCACGTCCCAACTTCCGTCCCGGAGGCCAAAAGCCCCGCTCATTTGAAGCTGAATCCCAACGGCCACATCCCGGCGCTTGAGGACGATGGCCTGGTCCTGTGGGAGTCGATGGCGATCAATCTGTATCTTGCGGAAAAGTATGGCAAGGCGCCCCTCTGCCCGGCGCCGGTGGCGGATCGCGCGCGAACTTATCAATGGAGCTTCTGGGGAATGCTGGAAGCCGAGGGGCATCTGCTCACCATCTTCCGCAACAAGATGTTCCTGCCGCCGGAGCAGCGCAGCGACAAGGCCGTCGCGGAAGCGATGGCCGCGATGAACGCGCCGCTCGCCATGCTGAACAATCATCTTGCGGGGCGCGACTATCTCCTTGGCAAGGACTTCACGATTGCCGATCTCAACGTCGCGTCGGTGCTGATGCTGGGTACGTTCGTCGGGTTCGATTTCTCGGCTGCGCCGAAAGCGAACGACTGGCTCACCCGATGCACGAGCCGTCCCGCCTGCCAAAAGACGCGCACGATGAAATAGCGCCGCGGCGCGATTGCGTGCGCGGTAAAGTCGTTCCACGGCGGATTCGGTGGCAATCAGGCGGCGCGCGGCGCCGTCAATTCGCGGCGTGACGCCGAACGGGAGCGCCGGATTTTCCGTGCGGTGGCCCGCTTCGAGCCGGTTACGCAAAGGTCCTTTTCAGGAGAGCGGAGGAAGAATTAAGAGTCCGCTTGCACGCTGGATGGCGGAGCGGTTACGCGCCGCCGGGGATTAGCCGGCGGCCTCGAATCGCGCGCAGAGATTCGTGCGCTCAGCGCACGAGCGCGAGCAGGGAGCTCGCCAGATATGCCAGCGTCAGCACGCCGAAGATCGCGACCGGCAATTCGTTCAGCAAGTTGTACATCGCAAGCCGCATTCCCTCGCTCATCGGCTCGCCCTTGCCGGCGATTCCGAGTCCGTGAATTCCCGCATTATGGATGGCAGCGTTCATTGTCAGATACCTCCCGTGGTTGCTCGTTCCGGGTGTTAGAGCAATCGCGGTGCCAGCGAAAAATTACTGAATTGACAATGAACCAGCCGCCTGCAAATTCGCCATTCGCCGATGCGATCGCGGGAAACGCGTGATTTTCTAGGGGTTTTGTCCTTCGCAATTCGCCATTTCATAGTTTGGAAATTGCGTAACCAGGCGGATTGGTCCGCAATCGAAAGAAATCGCAGCAGCCGCCATGCAGCGCAATCATGGCACCGTCGATCGGTGAGCGTCCCGGCGCGATTTCAATTGACACGGCGCCTGCGAGCAGAATCCTTCATCGTAATGCGCGGCCACAAACGCCGCGCCGCACGCGGCGCATTCGCGAAGCTCCTCGCCCGGTTCGAGAAGCTCGCGGACTTGCCGGATCGCCGCGGAATTGAGGCCGCGTGTTTTCAGCGCGACGGAACCGGAGATCGCTTGCCCATCCGTCGATTCCGCCGCAACCAGCTCCCCCTTCGCTCCCATCACGGCCAATTCGTCCGCGCGAAGGTTGAGCGGATCGGCCGCGTGGCCGCGGACCCATTCGAATTTAACCGTGCGCGCTCGGCGCTCGGCGTCGAGCGCCTGCCACAGCGCGTGATTGGCGTTGCGCTTCCATCCCAATTCGATCGTGTTCACGACGTATTGGCTGTCGGAGCGGAGCACGGCGTGGCTGCCCGGCTCGGTCGCGCGCAGCCCCTCGATCGCGGCGGTGATTTCCATTTGATTGTTGGTGGTGCGGCCGGAATGGCCGTTGAATTCGCGCCGGGAGCCGTCGGACGCGATTACCACGGCGCCCCATCCGCCGGGTCCGGGATTGCCGATGCACGAGCCGTCGGCATAGACGAGGAACTTGCGATTTGTCAGCGCCACGGTTGCATTCTAACCCAAGCCGCGTGCTTTCCGCAGGCGCGCGAACCAATCGAGATACTGGCGCGCGGCGCCGTCCCATGAGAAATCCGCCGCAAAGCAGTTGTCCATCAAGCGCCGCCATGCGGGCGGATTGCGGAACGCCGCCGCCATCCGCCCCATTGCCGCAACCATCGCCGCAGGCTCGAATTTCTCGAACATGAAGCCGGTGCCGGCACCCGCCGCCGGGTCGAATTCGCTCACCGTGTCGCGCAAACCTCCCGTGGCGCGCACCACGGGCACCGTTCCGTAGCGCATCGCGTACATTTGGGTGAGTCCGCACGGCTCGAATTGCGACGGCATTAGGAAGGCGTCGCTGCCGGCCTGCACGCGATGCGCCGCCGCGTCGTCGAAGCCGATCATCGCGCGCAACTGGTGCGGGTAGCGGCGCTCCGCAGCGTGGAAAAACCTTTCCGAATCGGGGTCGCCCGCGGCGAGCATCACCAGTTGAATGTCAAGGCGCATCAGGCTGTCGAGTCCGGCGCGGATGAGGCCGATTCCCTTCTGCTCCGTCATCCGCGTCACCATCCCTACGACCGGAACGCCTTCGCGTTCGGGCAATCCGGTTTCGGCGCGCAGCGCGCGGGCGCATTCGCGCTTGCCCGCAGGATTGGCGCGAGAGTAGGGTGCGGCGATATGCGGATCGTGCGCCGGATCCCATTCGTTGTAATCCGCGCCGTTCAGAATGCCGGTGAAGTTTTCTCCCTTGGCGCGCAGCACGCCCTCGAGGCCGAAACCCAGTTCCGGGCCAGAGGCGATCTCGCGCGCGTAGGCGGGGCTGACAGTCGAGACCGCATCGGCTAGGGAGATCGCGCCCTTCATCAGATTCATCCGCCCGTAGAACTCCAGGCAATCGGTGGAAAAATATTTCCGGCCGATTCCCAGCAAAGGAAAGTCCGCCGCACCTGACAATCCCTGAAAGGCGAGATTGTGAATCGTGAATGCCACCAGCGCCGGTTCGAATTGCCCATGCAGGGTTCCATCGGCTCGCGCGGCGGTCACGGCCGCGGCGGCGTGCCAGTCGTGCGCGTGGAGAACCTCGGGCTTCACGAATTCCGCAGCGGCGATCGCGGCGGCGCGGCCGAAAAAAACAAAGCGGTGGACATTGTCGGGGTACGCAACTCCCCCCTCGCCATAAATTCCCGTGCGGCCGAAGAAACCCGGATGTTCGATCAGATAAAGCGGAACTCCATGAGAATCGGCGCCACGGCGAATCGAGAACCGCTCCTCGCGGTCGCCCAATGAAATGGGGATTTGCTCGGCGGCCAGTTCCGAATCGATGGCCTCGATCAGCTTCCGGTAACCGGGAACAATTATGGCCGGCTCAGCGCCCGCCGCCTTGAGCGCCGCCGGCATCGCGCCGATCACGTCGGCCAATCCGCCGGCCTTGGCGTAGGGAGCTATTTCAGCCGCAACGATCGCAATTTTCACGGCCCCACTCTACGGGTTGGAGCCTCGCTGGTGCAAAGCGTGACGCGGCGCCAAGCGCGAGCTACATCACCGTGGCGGTCAATGGCACGTCCTGTTCCTCGCTGGGCGGCGCGCCGCTGTTCCCGGCCGTGGAGTTCACAAACACGCTCAGCGTCCCGTTCAGCATCGTCCCGCT
>JBOHWK010000148.1:0-6736 GCA_050736715.1 Binataceae bacterium (SeqCode)
CCCCTATGCCCCGCAAACCCTTGACTCCCAACACAGTCGCTTCCCCTTCTGGGAAGGGAGAACGCAAGCGCCATGCGGTCCTTTTGTCTGGTTCCCCTTCCCGATGCGGCAAGGGGTTAGGGGTTAGGCCGGTTCCGTGTTCCTTTAGACAACAACTTTCAGACTCAGCACATTAGCAAGGGAAGAACTCGTGCCGACACCGCCGGACGACTTCGACGCGCTTCGCCGCGCCACCCCCGCGCGACTCGGCGTCGGACGCGCCGGGCCGCGCTACCCGACCGCCGCGATGCTCGCGTTTCGGGCCGACCACGCGCGGGCGGTCGATGCGGTCATGACGCAAGTTCCTCTC
This sequence comes from Binataceae bacterium (SeqCode), assembly GCA_050736715.1. GTDB lineage: Bacteria > Desulfobacterota > Binatia > Binatales > Binataceae > Binatus. Next base: position 350 of record JBOHWK010000148.1, read on the forward strand.
GATTGGCCGCGCCGAAACGGCCTAATCGAAATCCATTCCGAGGCGCGCACGCGCGAGGAGTATTTGCGCCATCCCGAACGCGGCCGCCGCATCGCGCCCGCCGATATTCCGCGCGTGAAAGAATTGCGGCTCAAAGCCGGGCGCGGCAAAGTTCCCGCGAAGCCGTCGGTAATCCTGCTCGTCGGCGATGGCCTCTCATCGGCGGCAGTAGTGAAGAACGCAGGCCCGCTGCTCAAACGATTGGCAAAACTTCTTGCGCCGCATTATCGCCTCGCGAAACCAGTTTTCATCCGCTATGCCCGCGTCCGAATCGAGGATCATGTCGGCGAAATTCTCCGGCCCGATATCGTGTGCATGATTATCGGCGAGCGGCCCGGCCTCCTCACCGCCGAAAGTCTCAGTGGCTACGTCATCTACCGGCCCACGCTCAAATCGCTCGAACCGGAGCGCACGGTGATCTCGAACATTCACGCGGGCGGGATACCGATCGCCGAAGCCGCGCGCAAAATCGCCGCGCTCATCGATGACGCGATCCGCCATCGCGCAACCGGCGCCGCGCTCGCCGCCGCGACCGCCCCCGATCCAGAGTGAATCGCGGCTATACCGGCTGGCGCGCCGCCAAATTGCCGCCCCAAATGGCCCGAATGCTCACGGCGCCGGTGAATGCGGCGGCGCCTGAAGTTGTGCGGCGGTTGCCTCGAGTTGGCTTGAATCGAATTCCAACTCCATGAAATCCCGGCGATCGGGCGCGGGAGGGTTAGCGCCGGGGGCGAGCAGATCGTGCGGGTAGGGAAAATAAATGTGCCGCGCGCTTTTTCCATAGCGGACTATGGCGGGCTTGAGGTCTGAATACGAACCATAGATGCCAACCAGAGCATTCCGCCCATCGGGCGTTCCGCCCAGCGCCACTCCGCAAAACAGATGAGCCGCTTTATCCGGGATCGCTAAATCGGCGGCGGTTCGCCCATGAATCGACGGTCCCACGCACCAAGCAGCCTTTAGTCCGCCATGTTGAAGCGCTTGGAACGGGGTCAATTGCGCTAGGTTTCGGCCGGCGGCAAGCCATCGCCCGCCGGCCAGCAGGAGGCTGTCGATAGCGGCCATCGCCGCCCGCCGGCGCATTTGGGCGGCGGTGACTCCGCGATAGGACGTGAGCGCGGCGGGGAGTAACCGATAAATCGTGACCCCGCCAGCCTCCTGCTTGGCGGCCGAGAAATTGGGCAATAGCATTTCCCAGAATGCCGCGCCGGGGGTGTTGTCCGCCACCACGGCGGCATCGACTTTATGGTCCGCCATGAAAGCGCCAAGCTGGCCGGCCGCGTCAGGGAGGTAAACATTGCGGTGAAACGCCTGAAAAATGGGCCAGCCGTCGAACTCTACTGGGTACAGTCCCGTGTTTCCGCCAGCCATCCGAAAATACATTTCTGTTTCCGCCTGCCAGAGCATTCCGTCGCCGGGAGCCGCGGCGGGCAACACCAGGACATTCTCGTCCGCTTTCAGATAATGGCGGTAAAGCCCGTGCCTGAAGAATTCAGGCGAACTGTCCGAACGCGTTTGCACCGACAACGACAACTGCGGCAGGGTGAACAGCACCACCGCGGCGGCAATGACCGCGTTGACGCGCGAATCGATGCGATTCGAGGCAAACCAAATCGAGACCGCGATCGCGAGGCATAGAAACCCATATATCAGGAAGCGAATCGGGAACGCCTTATCGATGAACGGAAGCGCCATGAGTGGTGTCCCCGGCAGTTCGAGTCCGGACCAGCGGCCCACGTGGAGACGAGAACCCAACGCGAGCACAGAAACAACGACGAACGAACCGATTAGCACCTTGCCCAGCGCGGTGCGCCATTGACGGCGCGCGTATACTGCCGCGATCGCCAGCGAGGGCAGGCCGATGTAGGAAGGATTGAGGGCCGTGCCGGCGTAAAGGAAGCGCCCCCACATTGTGCTGAAAGGCGGAAACTGCCCAACTTCGCTGGCCGGATATGGAAGCACAAACAACAGGAGATTGGCGGAGAACCGTACCGCACTCCCGGGCCAGACCTCTCCGCGCGGCGCGCCAAATGCAAATAACCAGTAAATGTATGGACTGAGTATGACTGCGGCCGCAACGTACGCGCACAATATCCAAAGCGCAACCGTGTGAATCCGCCGGGCCGTCGCAATCGCCGGCGAAACCAGCCAGCCCAGGAACAGCGCCATCGCGCCGAACATTGTCATCGTCGCGAACATTTCGGTGGAGATTAGAAATTGGGCGGCAAGAATCGCCGCGAGCGCCGGGATCAGCCGATTGGCGCCGATTTTACCCTCAATTGCGAGCGCGGCCGCGAGTGCGGCGAGCGGCACAAGAAATACCAGCGCGATCTGCGGATGGCTGAGGAAATTTTCGATCAAAAGGCATTCCGAAAACCCAAAGAGGTAGCCGCCGAGTAGCGAAGGCCACCAGGATTTGGAAAGGTGGCGGCAAAGCAGAAAAGCGCTCCATGCCGCCAGCGGCGGCGCCAACAAGGTCAGGAAGTTGAGCGCCGCAATCGGACCGAAGAGTGCGGTGATCGGCCATGCGGCGAGGCTCGGCAATGGAATTGAAGTCGTCCACGTCAGGTTGATCCCGATCGGGGACCAAAGAGAATCCGTCATAAACGGATTCAACCGATGGATCAAAGCGTGCGGCCACCAAACCAGAAACCACATGAAAAGCGATGGGTCGCCATCTATGCCAAAGTGCGGCTCGCGAAAGTGAATCAATATCGGCCGTGAAAAGGTCAGTGCCGCATATCCGAAATATATGCCAAACGCCAGCACCTCGGACAAGGTGCCGCGCGAGATTCCCGTGCCGCATATCCGAAATATATGCCAAACGCCAGCAGGCCGCCGCGATCCTTCGGATTAGTCAGACGGGCGTTGAAGACGGTGGGTTTCACTTTTAAGTGGCCGGACGATCAACAGAAGTACACCGGCCCGTTTTCACGCACAACGTGCCCTCCTTCGCCGCCGCCGTTCCCATCGGCCCCGAAGCGCCCCCCCTCCGGCGAAATTCCCCTTGCCGAAGCGGCGCGCCGAATCGCCGCGCTCATCGATGACGCGATCCGCCATCGCGCAACCGGCGCCGCGCTCGCCGCCGCGACCGCCTCCGATCCAGAGTGAATCGCAGGATCGTTGAAGGGCGGATCGGCACGATCCCTTGTGGCACCGTTACTGTAACTCTGCTTTAATAATATCCGATTTTGGCAGGAAGGCTCCGATGAATGCGAAAGTAACCACGCGGCTTGGGTATCTTGAAGGCGAAGATCAAGGCGGGATTTTGGTGTTCAAGGGAGTGCCGTTTGCGGCCCCTCCGGTCGGCGCGCTGCGCTGGATGCCGCCGCAGAAGCCCCTCCCGTGGACCGGCACGCGCGATGCTCGCCGCTTCGGCTTTGTTGCCCCGCAGAACCGGCCGGCGATCGCTCCGCTTTCAGCGATGAACGTCGATGGCGAACAGTCCGAGGACTGCCTCAACCTCAACATCTGGACGCCCGGACTAACCGGCGCGCCGCGGCCGGTAATGGTCTGGATTCATGGCGGCGCATTCACGTTCGGTTCCGGTTCCCAGCCCATTTACGACGGGAGCGTGCTGGCGCGGCGCGGAGAGGCGGTGATCGTGACGATCAACTACCGGCTGGGGCCGCTCGGATTCATGCGGCTTTGCGATCTGACCGGCGGACGGATTCCGTCCACCGGCAACGAGGCGCTGCTCGACCAGATCGCGGCGCTGGAATGGGTGCGCGACAATATCGCGGAGTTCGGCGGCGATCCCGAAAACATCACGATCTTCGGCCAATCGGCCGGCGGAATGTGCGTTGCGGGTCTCCTCTTGCTGCCGCGGGCGCGCGGATTGTTCCGCCGGGCGATCCCGCAAAGCGGTGCCTGCAACACTCCCGCGACGGCCGGCCACGCCAGCCGCATCGCCGAACGCCTACTCTCAAAAATCGGTGTCACGACCTTCGATGCGGACGCGCTCCGCGCGCTCCCGCCCGCCGCGCTGTTGGAGACTACGGCAATGGAAGACGCGCTTACGCCCGATGGCGCGGTTGAATTGCTCTACCGCCCGGTGGTCGATGGAGCGATATTGCCGCTTTCGGCGATGGAGCTGCTCGCGGCGGGGTCGGTGGCGGACGTCGAGGTGATGGCCGGCACGACGCTGGAGGAATGGAAGCTCTTCTCGCTGATGGATTCCGGCCTGGCCGCCCTCGATCGTTCGCGGCTCGCAGGGCGTTTCGAGCGCCTGATGGAGAGGCAGGACGCCGACGGCCTGATAGGAGCCTACGAGGCCGCGCGCGCGGGCCGAGGCGATTCGACCGCGCCGGGCGAACTGTTCAACGCGATCGAAACCGATCGGCTATTCCGCATTCCCACACTCCGGCTTTCCGAGACGCAATCGCGCCGCGGGCATCGCACCTACAGTTACCTCTTTACCTACAAATCGCCCGCGATCGGAGGAACGCTCGGCTCCTGTCACGGGATCGAACTCGGATTCGTATTCGGCACCAATCGGCTCCCCGGAATGGACCTGTTCTCGGGCACCGGCCCCGCCGTCGATCGGCTTGGTATCGCGATGCAGGACGCATGGCTCGCATTCGCGCGCGGCGGCGATCCGGGATGCGACAGCCTCGGCGATTGGCCGACCTACGACGAGACTGCGCGCGCGACAATGGTCATCGGCGAAACGAACGCCGTCCGCAACGCGCCGCTCGAGGGCGAGCGCCGCGCGTGGGACGCGCTCCCGGCCGAGGTGGTGGGAACGCCCTGAGCGATTATCTGTGAAATCTGCGCAATCTGCGGTTAAATTCTTTCCTCACCGCCCGTACAAGCGCGCCCCTTCCGCGAATAATCCCGCAATCTCCTCGCGCAACGATGCCGGCTTGAGCACTTCGATCCACGGCCCGTGGCTCAGGATGAAGTTGCGCAATTCGGTCGTTCCCCGCACCCGCATCGTGAGAATGGTATGCCCTCCGCGCCGGATGAATTTCTGCGTCGGATGGATCATGCGCGGGCGCAGGTACGCCTCGGTCGATTCGAGCAGCCGCAATTCGACCCGCGTCTCCGGCCCCTCCATTAGCCCGAACGTCCCGTCGAGATATTTTTCGGGACTGTAGCTTTTCGGATACGGGAACCGAACCTCATTGTTGTCGCGCCCGCGAATCGCCTCCGCCTTGCGGATTCGCTCGACGGCAAGCGTGAGAATTTTCTTCCCGCGATCGCTCAGCCCGATAGCGTAGAGGCCGCCATGATGCGCGGCGAGCGTGTAGGGATCGAACAGATGCTCCTTGATTTCGCCGCCCATCCCAGCGTATTCGATTCGGAGCCGTTTCTGGCCGACGATGCCTTTGAGAATCGCGTCGATCTGATCGTCGAATTCGCGGTAATCCTTGGGCGCGTACGGGACCGAGTAAAACTTGCGGTCGAAATCGGCGAGCATCTGCTGGTCCGCCGGCGACAGCGCCGCCATCGTCCGCCGCCACAGGTCCTCCGCGCCCTCGCGCATGACGGTGCCCTCGAAAAACTTTAGCTGCGCGATCATGAAGTAGAGCGACGCCGCGCGGTAGCGGCCCGAATCGAACGGACGCGGCGATTCGGGGATTTTGAGATACCGCTTCGCGCCCCGCCGCACCGCTTCGACCATCGGACGGCCCGCGAAAGCGCCCATCTTCTTTAGCGCCGCCACGTAGCGGAGAAGCGTGCGGTTCGAGATGCGCAGGTCGCGCTCGATCGCCGCGAAGCTCATCCCGTAGGGATTCTCCCACAGCATCCATACGATCGACGCCATCCTCAATGCGGCCGGATAGGTCGCCTTGCGCCGCGCTTTCTTCATGGTCCTACCTCTATCCCCATTTCATGCCAACGGTTGTCATCACGCGATGGTAAATGCAAGGGGAGCAATCGAGGAGGGACACGATTCATGGACGAAAAACTTGGATATCCGGTAACGGTACAACTCAGCCACGACACCACCGTTCGCAATTTCCTCAGCGGCGTGTTTATTTCGATTGCGGCCGCCAACAAGCTGAGCATCATGCTGGATTACGAACTGCCGCCCACCGGGAAACAACTGCGGCCGGATTTGCTAGGCCGCTCGCCTATCCTTTGGAGCGAAGTACGCCGGGAGAAATTGCTCACGCGCCATCTAATTGGCCGATGGCCGGGTGCGAATGGGCTCGTGCGCATCTACCAGGAAGAAGAGCCAGACCGCGTTCTGGGCGTCACCGTTGCAGCGCGCAACCTAGCAGGGTGCGGAAAAATGGCTGAATAGCAAGAACTTGGCTTCCTTTTGGAGCGTTAGGATGGATTGTTCGAGGGTTGGTTTGCGGTTCAGTTGCGCGATCGGGTCAGCGTTGGCGGCGGCGG
>JBOHWK010000149.1:0-7849 GCA_050736715.1 Binataceae bacterium (SeqCode)
TGAACATCCCGCTCTGCTGCTCGTCCGTCCCGCGCATCCCCGCTTCCTCCTCAACCCACAACGGTCACCTATCTATCTACCTCGGTGCGGAGCGAAAAGCGATCATTTTTCCGCACCCTGCTAGCGACAGAATCGACACCCAAAAATCCTCGCGATTGCCCCGTTCCGCTAAGGGCAACTCCCGACGCCTACATCCCGAAGAGGAACCGTTCGCGTTCCCAAATGCCGAACCATCATACTCCTGCAACCTGTAACCGACGGTTCGTTTCGGAGCATGGCTCTCGCCGATGTGCACGATCCGCGGACTGGAGATATTTCGGTTCTCTGGCTGTCCTTTTGCTATGAAATAGAGGCCTTGATGGTCAATACCCGGAAGCTGCGCCCGAGCATTCCAAGGACTCCACTCTGTTAGATGTTCGCTGATCCAATTCGCAGCTTGCTCCGCTGAACCCGGTGTTTGAATCCATTGCAAAAATTCGTCAAATGGCATGATAATTCCTCCTGAGAGTCCACAATGTTGCGAGCGTTCTCCTTTCGTAAGGCCTGGGTTGCTCGTTTCATAAAATCGTGTTTTCGTTTCAATCCATCGCTGGCTTTGGCGGCGGGCCAAATCCGATCTTTATCTCCCGCGTCTCGCGGTTGCCGCCGAGGATTGCATACAACTCCGAGAGTGTACGCGGGCCATCGATTCGCCGATCGCATCCGGCGCTGCGTAGCCATCGGTTGCCCTCATCCGCGCCGAAGCGGCGGAACTCTATTTCCGATAGGCATCTGCCCGGACGTATAATCGCCGGATTGAGCTTCCCCAATTCCTCGTTTGTGGTCACCAGAATCATAAGTTTCTGGCCTTGACCCAAAATTCCATCGGACAGGTTGAGCAGGCGCGATAGTCCTTGGCCGACGCGGTCCTTCGCATCGATCCCCATCATCTCGCCGCTGTCCTCCAACAAGAGCAGCCGCCATTTCCTTCGGCTTCGCTCAGGACAAGCTTCTCGCTTGGGCGGTGCTTCCGAGGCTTTCTCATCCAGTATGTCCTCGCCGGCGCCGTCGGGCACGCGGTGAAGCATTACCTCCGTCAGGAAGTGGCCCCGCCCAAACAATTGCTCGGGGTCGATTATGTACTCGAATTGGCACCATTCCTTCCATGCCCAAGCGAGCGCGCGGATTGCATAGGTCTTTCCGGTGCCCGGTTCTCCGTGCCAGAGCAGAATCTGGCCGCCATCCTTGGCCGGCGTAAATCCGCGCATAAGCGCGGCCAGCCGGGTTCTCGTTTCCACTGCATAGTTGGAAGCCAACTCGTCCCACACGGCCACATCAACATCGCGCACCCGCGTCTTCGGTATGTACTCATGGTCGAGGTACCAGAAAGTGATGGGCAGAATGGCATTCTCGAACGGCGCGGGCGGAAGCAGCTTCCAGACCTCGGCGATTATCTTCCGCGCCGTTTCGCGATCATTCGCCGCAACCACCACCAGTCCGTCGCGCTCTTTCTGGTTCACCATCACGACCGCATCCGCGCCGGGCCATCTCACTACCGAATGCCGGCCGTGGCAGGCTTCAAGCCAGACGATAAGCTCGCCGGGGAGCGTGTCCGGGCGCAGCCGCTCGCTTGTGGGCGGCAGGTCATGCTCCAGCATGATTTTCAGCCCGTTCGCGGCGGTAACCGCGGCAAATGCGGCGCCCGCCCGCGTGTAGCGGCTGACATCAAGCCCCCAATGCACGCTATTTGCCGGATATCCAAGTTTTTCGTCCATAGTCTTCCTCTCGCGCCGATTCTAACCCCGAACTGCCATCAGTTCCAAATCATTCCATTTTTCAGGGCTTTTTTTGATTTATCACGCCGCGATGACAACGGTTGTCAGAAAGCGGGGACAATAGAAGGAACCTGAAGAAAGCGCGGCGCAACGCGCGGTTTCTCCGCCGCGCGCATTCCTGTTAGCTTGAATGGCCGCATTAGATGAGCGCCGCGCCCAAAGAATCGCCCGCGTCCGCCGCGCCCAAGCCGAGCCATCGCTTGCTCGCGGGATGGGGCCGTTACCCGCTTGCCGAAAGCGATCTCTATCGCCCGGAAAAGATCGACGAGCTGCGCGCAATCGTGGCCGGCAACGGCGCTTCGCTGATACCGCGCGGCGCGGGGCGCGCCTACGGCGACGCCGCGATAAACGAGCGCAACCGCGTCGTCGATATTCAGCGGCTCAACCGGATGCTCTCGTTCGATCCGGAAAGCGGGCTGCTCCGATGCGAGGCGGGCGTCACGATTGCGGAATTGATCGAGGTATTCGTGCCGCGCGGATTTTTCCCGCCGGTCACTCCCGGCACGCGCCTAGTCACGCTCGGCGGATCGCTTGCGGCCGACGTTCACGGCAAGAACCATCATCGCGATTCCTCGCTCGGCGCGCACGTGACGAACTTCGACTTGATGCTCGCGTCCGGCGAAATCCGGCGCTGCTCGCGGGAAGAAAATCCCGAGCTTTTTAGGGCAACGATCGGCGGGATGGGATTGACCGGCGTAATCCTGGAACTCGAACTGCGGCTCCGCCGAATCGAAAGCGCGCAGATCCGGGGCGAGACGATTCGCGCCGCGAACCTCGATGCCGCGATCGAGGCGTTCGAGCGCATCGATCGCGATTACGGCTATTCCGTCGCCTGGATCGATTGCGCGAGCACCGGCGGCGCACTCGGCCGCTCCGTGCTGACCGTCGGCGATTTCGCGCCGCGTGAGGCGCTGCCCAAGAACCTCGCGCAGGAACCCTTCCGCATCGCTCCGAAAATCCCGCTTGGCGTTCCATTCGATCTCCCCCGCGCGGCGCTCAATTCCTTCGCGGCCCGCGCCTTCAACGCGGCGTATTACGCGCTCCATCGCGACACCGGAGCGGGCGCGATCTTCGATTTGGAAAGTTTCTTTTACCCGCTCGATTCGATCCGCAACTGGAACCGAATTTACGGCAAGCGCGGCTTCGTTCAGTACCAATGCGTCTGGCCGGCGGAGGAAAGCCGCGCGGGCCTTATCGAAACGCTCGAAGCGATCGGCCGCAGCGGGAGCACGTCGTTCCTCGCGGTGCTCAAGAAATTCGGCGCACAGGACGGGATGCTCTCGTTTCCGATGCCGGGCTTTACGCTGGCGCTCGATTTTCCGGTTGCCGGCGGGCTGTTTGAATTTCTCGATTCGCTCGACGCGATGGTGCTGAAGCGCGGCGGGCGCGTATATCTTGCCAAGGACGCGCGGATGAACGCCGAAACGGTTGGTGCGATGTACCCGAATCTAACGCAATGGCGCGAGATTAAGGCCGCCGCCGATCCGGCCGGACGGTTCTCGTCGAATCTCTCCCGCCGCCTCGGAATGGATGCGACGTAGGACGGCGCAATGGACAAGGTTTTAATTCTTGGCGCTACCAGTCCGATTGCCCGGGCGCTCGCGCTCCGGTTCGCGGACGATGGCGCGCGATTGTTTCTTGCCGCGCGCGACTCCGCCGAAGCCGCTCGTCTTGCAAGCGATGTTGCGGTCCGCACGGGAGTCGCGGCGCTCTCCGGCGGATTCGACGCGGCGGACTTCGCCGCGCACGAGGAATTCATCCGCGCCGCGGCGGCGGAACTGGGCGGCCTCGACGGCGTCGTCTTGTGCTTCGGCACGCTGGACAATGAGGCGGCCGCGCAGGAGGAGCCGGCGGCGGCGCTCGCCATGCTCAACCAGAATTTCACCGGCGCGGTGTCGCTGCTGACCGTCGCCGCCCGCCATCTCGAAGCTCAGCGCCGCGGCTTCATAATCGTAATCGGCTCGGTCGCGGGCGATCGCGGCCGCGCGCGCAACTATGTGTACGGCGCGGCCAAGGGTGCGCTCGCGACATTCGCCCAAGGATTGCGCGGCCGGCTCGCAAAGAGCGGCGTCCACGTGATGACCGTGAAGCTGGGCACGGTGGATACCCGAATGACCTTCGGCCGCGAGGACGTTCGCCTCGCCGTCTCGCCCGCCACCGCCGCGCGAAGCATCCACGCGGCATGGCGGCGGCGCGCCGAGGTGGTCTATGTGCCGTGGTTCTGGCGCATCATCATGACGGCGGTGCGCCTGATTCCGGAACGCCGCTTCAAGCGAGTTAGCCTCTAACCGCCCGATCGCGTCAATTTCATCCGCTTGAGCGTAGCGGCGTACTTGGAACTGCAACGGCGATAGGCGGCGGAATCGAGCTTTTTGAGCGCCGCCAGGTCCGCCTTCACCCCGGCAGCCGCGACGAGCGCGTACAATGGCGCATCGGGCGATGAAGCCTGCCACACCGCAACATGAGCGCCCAGCGCCTGGCAAATGACCGGCGCGCCGTGCTGGTGTTCACCGAGCACGCGGAGCGCGCTGCCGAGATTGTTTTCCACGGCCGCCCAGCCGAGCGGAGTCTTCTCCTTCGTTCGCACCGTCAGCGCGGCGCGATACGCGGCGATCGCCGCGTCGAGATTGTCCGTTCCCGGCTCGCGTTCGCCGAGCCGTTCCAGCGCATTTCCCAAATCGCCTTCCGTCGCCGCCCATTCTTCCGGCATCTTTTCGCGGGTGCGGACGGTGAGCGCCGCGCGATAGGCGGCAACCGCCGCTTCGAGACTGGCGGTCCCCGGCTCCTTCTCGCCCAGTATTTTCAGCACGGTCCCCAAATTGAACTCGGTGGCGGCCCACTCCGCCGGCATCTTATCGCGGGTGCGCACCGTTAGCGCCGCGCGATAAGCGTCCGCCGCCTGGCTCAACAAATCCGGCCTCGGCTGCCCCGCGCTCAGCGCCTGAAGAACAAGACCCAGGCCGTCTTGCGCCGTCCCCCACTCCGCGGGCATCGTCTCGCGCGTCGCCACTTTCAGCGCCGCGCGGAAGGCGGCCGCCGCGGACTGCAATCGCGCACGATCGCTATTTCGTGCGCCCAGGGCCGAGAGCGCGTTGCCAAGGGTGTTCTGCGCAAGCACGAATTGTTTCGGCGCGCCGGTGGCGGAAAAGACGGTAAGCGCCGCCTGGCAGGTGGAAACCGCCTGATCGAGGTGGGTAACCTCGGACTCTCTTTCTCCGAGCGTCAGCAGCCGCTCGCAATCGTCAAGGCGGCTGGCGGCCCATTTCGCGGTCGCCGCTTTAAGCGCCCGCCCGGACAGGCGCCCGCCGCCGCCAATCGATCCCGCCTTGAACGCGATTGCGATGCCGATCGCCACGACGGCGATCGCACCGCCCGCGACCGCAAGCATCCATCCGATCCGCCGCCGGCGCGGCGCTTCCGGCTGGTCCTTGCCTCCATCCCGTTCCGATTCCATTTCGTTCCTTGTGTCCCTCGCAATCCGATTCCGTCTGAACTATAAGAGCGGTAATTCGCGCGATGCGCAATCGAATCGGGAGCGGCGAAAATGAACACCCCTGGCGACATTGAAAAGCTAAGTTTCGGCGGCGCCGTGGATGCCGACGGCCATATCCTTGAGGACGCCGGCCTGTGGGACCGTTATCTCGAAGCAAAGTACAAACCCCGCGCGGTGCGGGTCAAACTCGACGACAACGGCCTGGAATACCTGGAAGTGGCCGGCAAGCGATCGAAGATTTTCCATAGCGGGCGGCTCGCGGGCGTGTCCGCGATGGGGCTGACGCGCAACACGGTACGATCCGAAATATCGCTGAAGGATTTGCGCTACGGGAAGATGGCGCCGTTCGGCGCGATGGACCCGAAGGAGCGGCTCCAGCGAATCGAGGCCGAAGGTCTCGCCGCCGCCTTCCTTTATCCAACCCTCACCCTGCTCTACGAAACCGAAAACGAGGACATTGAGCTGGCGCAGGCATACACGCGCGCCTACAACCGCTACATCGTCGATTATTGTTCCGATAGCGGCGGCAAGCTGATTCCCATCGCGCATCTGTCGCTGGGCGATCCGGAGGCCGCCGCAAAGGAATTGGAGCGCGCGGTGAAAGCCAGCTGCAAGGGCGGATGGGTCTGCCAGTTCGTGATGACCCGCAAGCCGCACGCCCATCCCGATCACGACGTCGTCTTCGCCAAGGCGCAGGAATTGGGCGTCCCGCTGGGAATCCATCCCTCGCTCGAACCGCCGTGGGCGTTGCCCGGCCGTTACGATTTCAAATTCATCAACAAGCAGTATTACTTCATCAATGTGACCGCGGCCGACGCGATCCGCCATGCGTTCACGAGCTTCTTCCAGTACGGCACCTTCGACAAATTCCCCAACTTCAAGCTCGTGCTGCTGGAAGCCGGCGCGGGATGGATCGCCTACTGGCTCGATCGGCTCGACGCCGTGTACGAGTCGATGTTCGGCGCGACCGTGCCGCTCAAGGAAAAGCCGAGCTTCTACTTCGACCGCCAATGCTGGATTTCCGCCGATCCCGACGAGCGCTCGCTGCCCGCAATGGTCGAGTTGTGCGGGGCGGACAAATTCTTCTGGGCGAGCGACTTCCCGCATCCCGACCACGTCGGCAATTACATTGAAGAGGTCGAGGAATTGGCGCATAAGCTGCCGGATTCGGCCCGCGCCAAGGTGATGGGCGAGAACGTGATGAAGGTGTACGGCTGCAAGCTCTAGGCGGGTCCGCACGCCCAGAGGGAACGTTTGAAACCTTGCTGCAAGCGGTTTCATAATAGCCCCCAAACGAAAAATGGGCGCGGGTTCTTGGATTGAGCCAAGTTTATCGAATCTCGCCCGTTTGAACGCAGCCCCATAAAAAATAGCTTTTATTTGCTGGCGAAATTGGGTTCGTTCGGCATTTTTTTCACGTTCCGAGAGCAACATGATTATTCTCCGGGTCAGATCGACCGCAGGTCGATCGCACTTGGGATCGTGAATGAAGCTCTCTCATACCTTCTAAACGATACGCTGCAATCCAGCCACATCGCAGGCTGAACCAGTTCAGCCCTGAACTTCCTGGTGGCACAGGCTTCGGCTGTGTCTTGAATCATGAGCAACAATGCCAATCCGGAAATCAAAGGCTAAAGCCTATGCCACCAAAAGCACTGCTCCCGATGCTTCCCCGCGATGCCACCGGAGAATTCCTTGCCCTCAATGTTGCGCGCAGCGCCCTCCCCGTTTCCCTCTCCCGCCTTCGTTCGCGGGAGAGGGCAAAAGCGAATGGCGTTGAACGATCGGAGGCACCTCATCAATCCCTTGAGTCGCCACGAACGGTTCGTGCGGGTGAGGGTGCAGAATCGCCCGCCATGTTGCCGCTTTCTTTTTCTGTCACCCTGAGCGAGCGTTGCGCGAGTCGAACGGGTCTCTCGCGCGCAGCGCGCGCAACGGACGCTGCACCCCTCCGCCTATGTTGTCCTTCCCCCCTCTTTCCAGGCGTCATTCTCGCGCGCGTGGCCGCCGCGCGCGAGGAATCCCGAAAGTTAGCGGTCCCGTCAGGTCGCAGAAGCGCGTGGGTGTAAAGTGGCGGATGAAAATGAGCCATCAGGAGCTTTTATTTGGGCTTCGCTCTACGGACTTTCCGAGGTTCCGATCAAGGCGCGCTGTTTCTTTCTCGATCTGTCGCAACGTTTGGAATCCGCGTACTGAAAGCAAATTCATCGAAATGATCAACCATGCTACCCAATATGATAGGTCGTTAAGATCGGCTAGCTGTACGTGGTCAATCGATCCCCGATGAAGAGCCTTTGATCTTAGCTTGTAGAGCTTTCTGATCCGCTGTTTTAATTTCGGGTAATCATTTACGGCGACGATGTCGGAACCAGCAAATGTGATGGTCGTGGCCTGCTCCCCAACTTGCTACCAGTCATAAGTAGAGTCGGTTGATGTTTGCCCCAGGTGGGGCGGTGGAGCAAGGGGGCGGGCCGCGGAGCCGCTAACTTGCTCAAGCGGACCGCCCCCTTGCCGGTTTCTGAACTCCATTGACGTGAGCGCG
>JBOHWK010000150.1:0-3538 GCA_050736715.1 Binataceae bacterium (SeqCode)
CACACTACCGCCAGATATGCCGGAAAACGACGCCGGGCATAAGGCTGAACCGGTTCAGCCCTGAACAAAACCGGCGAACCGCCTCGCGCTCACTTGCACCGCCTTGCCGCCCTGTGGATTTATCCGATGCGGCGCGGCGCGGTTTCCTTGCCCGGTCGATTCGATTCTGGGAACAGTAACGGATCGAAGTGAACGCGCCGATATTGAAAATTCGCCGGCTTCGCAAAAGCGCGCCTCCGGTTCCCGCCTATCAGAGCGAGCATGCGGCGGGCCTCGACCTGATGGCCGATCTTGACGCGCCAGTCGAGCTTGCGCCGATGGAGCGCGCCGCCGTCCCGACCGGTATCGCGCTCGAGATTCCGCCGGGGTTCGAGGGACAGGTGCGTCCGCGCAGCGGCCGGGCGCTGAAAGAGGGATTGGGGATGCCGAACTCGCCCGGCACCATCGATGCCGACTATCGCGGCGAAGTTAAAGTATTACTTGTAAATCTCGGTTCGCAGCCAATCGTGATAAAGCACGGGGAGCGGATTGCACAGCTTATCGTCGCGCCGGTCGCCCGCGCCGAAATCGTGGAGGTTGACGAGCTCGCGCCGTCGGAGCGCGGCGCCAACGGCTTCGGCAGCACGGGCAAGTAGAGCAGCACTCGAAGCGCCAACCGGAAGAATCCACAGATTACGCCGATTCCACAGATTAGAATTTGACTGTTCATCTGCGAAATCTGTGGATAGGTTTCCCCGATCCGTAGATATTGCGCGAGCGCCAATGCGTGGGGCTGCATCTTTTGCGCTTGATTCCGGTAGGATAAGTTATTGAATCCGTTTTCGAGCCGGTAAGGCCAAAATGACGATCTATCTCGACCATAATGCGGGCGCTCCGCTTCGTCCCGAGGCCGCGCGCGCGATCTCCCGCTTCGCCGCGGAGGCGGAAGGCGGTAATCCCGCTTCCGTCCATCGCAACGGCCAGCGCGCCCGCCGGATGCTCGAGGAGGCGCGCGCTCAGGTCGCGGCGCTGATTGGAGCGCCGGCGCGCCGGATCGTCTTCACCAGCGGCGGAACCGAATCGAACAATCTTGCGATTTTCGGTGCGGCGACTGCGGCGCCGAATCGGCGGAAGATCGTCTCGTCGCTAATCGAACATTCCTCCGTGATGCAGCCGCTTGCGGAGTTGGAGCGGCGCGGCTTTGGCGTCGTCCGAATCGCGCCCGATTCCGAAGGCCGAATCGATCCCGCGCACGCGATCGCGGAAATCAACGGCGATACCGCGCTGGTCACGCTCGGACTTGCCAATTCGGAGACGGGGACGATACAGAATTTTGAGGGAATCGCGGCTGCCGCTATGAACGCCGACGCGTTGTTTCACATCGACGCGGCGCAGGCGGCGGGCCGGGTTCCCGTGAACGTCGATGCTATCGGATGCGATCTGATGACCGTCAGCGCGCACAAGCTCGGCGCTCCGGCTGGAATCGGCGCGCTCTACGTCCGCGACGCCACCCGCATCATGCCCACGCTGCTTGGCGGGCCGCATGAGAACGGCCTGCGCGCGGGAACCCCGAATCTCCTCGGCGCGATCGCATTTGGCGCGGCGGCGGAAGCGGCGTGGTTGGCGATGCGCGTGGAGTCGGCGCGAATCGGCGCGCTTACCGAGCGGCTCCATGCGCGGCTCGCCACTGAAATTCCCGGCCTGCGCCTGAACGGCCCGCGCGCCGCCCGCCTGCCGAATACGCTCAACCTCGCGTTCCCCGGCGTGCTCGGCGAGTCGATGCTGATTGCGCTTGACCTGGAAGGCGTTCGCGTGTCGATGGGATCGGCGTGCGCGGCGGGCGCCGTCGAGCCGTCGCATGTGCTGCTCGCGATGGGCCGCAACGCGGCGGAAGCGCGCGCCTCGCTACGAATCAGCCTCGGATGGAATACGACGGCGGCTGAAATCGAGGCCGCCGCGGAGATTATCCCACGGGTATGGCGTCGCGTGGCCGGCGCCGAGCCGACGTTGGAGGCGATCGCATCGTGAGTGCGCGGGTGCTGGTTGCGATGTCGGGAGGCGTGGACAGTTCCGTCGCCGCCGCGATCTTATGCGAGCAAGGCTACGATGTCGTCGGAATCGCGATGCGTCTCGCTCCCGATGCGCCCGCGCCGATCGCTAAGCGGCGGGGCACCTGCTGCTCGCATGACGATTTCGAGGATGCGCGCCGCGTGGCCGAGCGGCTGGATTTCCCGTTCTATGTAATCGACCTGCGCGCCGAGTTCGCCGCGCGCGTGATCGATAATTTCGCCGCCGAATATCTCGCGGGCCGCACGCCGAATCCATGCGTGATGTGCAACCGCGAGATCAAGTTCGATCGCTTGTGGAGCCGCGCCCGCGCGATCGGCGCCGATTTCGCCGCCACCGGCCATTATGCGCGAATCGGCCGCGGTGCGGACGGACGTTACCGCCTGATGCGCGCGGCGGACGAGTCGAAGGACCAGTCTTATTTCCTGTTCACGCTCGGACAGGAGGAATTGTCGCGCACGCTCTTTCCGCTTGGCGATATGACCAAGTCTGAAGTTCGCGCCCGCGCGCGCGAGTTGGGCCTGGCCACCGCGGACAAGCCGGAGAGCCAGGAGATTTGTTTCGTCCCGGACGGCGATTACGCGCGCTTCGTCGAGCGGCGCGCCGGAACCGGCGCGCTTCGCCCGGGGCGAATCGTCGATACCGCCGGACGCGCGCTCGGTGCGCACACTGGCGTGCATCGCTTCACCGTCGGCCAGCGCCGCGGCCTTGGAATCGCGGCGGGGGAGCCGCTCTATGTGCGCGAAATTCGCGCCGGAAGCGGCGACGTAGTCGTCGCGCCGCGCGCGGAACTGATGGCGCGCGGGCTAATCGCGGCGCGCGTTAGCCTGGTCGATCCGTCGCTCGCCGGAGAAAGCGCGATCCCGGTCGAAGTCAGGATTCGCTACCGCCATCCGGGGATTGCGGCGCGGCTTAACGTCGAGGCGGGCGGGCGCGCGACGGTGAGGTTTGCCGCCGAAGGCCCCGCAGTGACTCCCGGACAGGCGTGCGTTTTTTATCGCGGCGACGAAGTCCTGGGCGGCGGATTTATCGAGCGGGCGATCGAGGCATGACGGCGATGCGCTTTGCGATTGCGACGCTCGGCTGCAAGGTAAATCAGTACGATTCGGCGATTATCGAATCGCGGCTCGCGATGCGTGGCATGGAGCGTGCGGACTTCGGCGAAGTTGCCGACGTCTATATCGTGAATACCTGCACCGTGACCGATCGCGCCGACGCTGAAAGTCTCCGGCTTGCGCGGCGCGCCCGCCGGTTGAATCCCGCCGCGCGCGTGGTGATGACCGGATGCCTTGCGCAGGCCAGCCCCGGCAAGCTCGCGAGCGCGCCGGAAGTCGATGCGGTAGTGGGACTGGGGCGGCTCGACGACCTCGAACGAGCGATCGCCGAGGGGGCCGGCGAGCGCGTGATGGTGTCGGACCTGCGCCGCGAGAAGGCGGCGATCGAGCTTCGCGGGGTCACCCTTGACGGCCGCACGCGAGCGTTTGTGAAGCTG
>JBOHWK010000151.1:0-12989 GCA_050736715.1 Binataceae bacterium (SeqCode)
GCGATCGCGATCGCCTCCGCGCCGGCGGTTTTGGCCAAATCCAGAATCCTCACCATGTCTCCAAGTATAACCTTCGGATCGCCCTGAAACACCACGATTCGATCCTTCGCCGCCATCGGCGTCAGCGCGGCTTTCAGCGTCGGAACGAGATCGTTCAGCGAGACCTGCTTGTCGCTGACGAAGATTTGATGTTCCGAGGTGTAGGTGACGATGACCCCCTTGGGCTTCTCATTTTTGGTGGCGGCGGTCGCCTTGGGCAGATCGACGTGCGCGGCCGATTCGATCGTGACCGACGTGGTCACCATGAAGATGATCAGCAGAACGAGGAAGATATCGGTCAACGGGGTGATGTTGATGTCGGCGAAAACCCCGCCGTCCCGATTCGTGGTCATTGCCATGGGTCGATGCTCCCGGTCCCGATCGCGCTCCCGATCATGCGCCGCCCGCCTGGCGCGCGACCTGCGCCTCCGTGGCGCGCTTGGCCGCGATTGCGATCTGGTCGGCGCCAGCCGCCTTGGCCTCGTTCAGAATCCGCACCATGTCGCCGAGCAGGACCTTGCGATCGCCCTGGAACACGACGGTCTTTACGTCCACCTTGGCGAGCGCATCCTTGAGGGTCCGGATCAACTGGTTTTCGGGGATGTCGCGCGAGTTCACGAACAGTTCGTGCTGGGCGGTATAGGTGAGAATCACGCCCTTGTTCTCGGGCGAGGTATTGGTCGCGTTGGGTAAATCGACGTGCGCGGCGGACTCGATCGTGACCGACGTGGTCACCATGAAGATGATCAGCAGGACCAGGAAGATGTCGGTCAGCGGCGTGATATTGATGTCGCAGAAAACGACACCGGCCGCGCGGGGAGAACTAACGGCCATTCGCCCCTCTCCCTTCGAGCGCGGCTTCGATCAGCCGATCGGAGTTGACGTGCAGGATGGCGCTGAGGTTCTCGACCTTGACCGAAAAGTAGTTGTAGAAAATGACCGCGATGATCGCGACCGCCAATCCCAGCGCGGTCGAAATCAGCGCCTCCGAGATGCCCGCGGCGACGACGGAGAAGCCGCCGGTGCCCATGATCGCCATCGACTGGAAGGCGACCAGGATGCCGACGACGGTGCCGAACAGCCCGATGAACGGGGCCGAAGCGCCGGCCGTCGCCAGCACCCAAATGTAGCGCCTGAATTCGAGGCCCTCCTGATACCGGCGTTCGGTGTCGATATCGACCAGCTCTTCGCGGGGCAGCGTCTGCGCGCCGGTGATGAGCGTGTGGTATAGGCGCTCGGCCGCGGAGGCGCGCGCCTGGGTTGCGTGCAGGGCGTCGTCGAACTTGCCCTCGCGCAACTGCGGGATCAATCCGTCGGCCAGCTTTGCGGTTCTTGAACCGATCCCCCACAAGGCCCACACGCGCTCGAAAATGATCGCGAGGCAGACCACGGAAATGAACAGCAAGGGATAGGTGGCGTAATAGCCCTGCTGGATCATCGCCAAAATGCCGAAATTGCTTTCCATCTTTTGTCCTCTCAGTTATCGATTACGCTCGGCTGAAGCGATCCTAAAATTACAATTCCGCAACCGTATCACCGGCGGCGTTCACCGGTTGCCCAACTGAATCCCCAAGCCGTCCCCGCGAAGCGCCGGTGAGCCGGCCGCGCCACCCCAGCCAAATCTCGCCTTCGCGCGCTCTTCCACTGGCCGGTCTAAGAACCAAGTCCGCTACCAAGCCGCGGGAATCTGAATGCAATAACGCCGCGAATTTGTCAAGAGTTTCCGGCCCGGCGGCAAAAACATCCCGGCGCCGCGGCTGGCGTCCCGATTGGACGGCCCAATGAGCCGCTCAATCGCCTTGACATCCGCGCCGTCCAAGTCTATCCAGAACTTAGCCGCGACGCGGCCATTAATTTCGCCGGCAATTAACGTAGTTGAAAACGTCCCACCCGCAATATACTAAGACGCCGCCACCCGCCGCAATCTTCAACCCGGGGCTGCGCATCGTGGCGATAGCCGCCCTATGCGCGCTGGCGATGGCCGGCTGCAAGGCGAAGGGCCAGGCCGCGGTGGTCCCGCCGCCCGCGCCTGCGCGCCCGGTCCACCTGTCGCCCTACGAACCCACCAACGCGCTGCCGGCGGACCTGTTCAAATTGTTCCCGGCCTATCCGGGTGCGACAGTTATTCACGTGTTCCGGCCAAAGGGCGTCATGCGGGAGATCTGGTACAACGGGGGCGCCAAGCCGCAATTCAGCGAGATGGCGGCCTTCTACAAGGACAACCTGCCGAAGGGCGGATTTCGCGTCACCAGCCCGCTCATGCTGGCCGGCCGCAAAACCTTCTCATGCCAATTCAACAAGGACGGCCGCCAAGGCTCGCTCGAGATTTATCCGTCGGAAGCCGATAAATTGCGCCTGACGATCGATTTGACTTACGAAATGCCGGAAAAGGTGGATCAGGCGATGGTTGAACCCAAAGAGGTCTTTGATGTAATCGGGCCGGGCCCAGTCGCCCAAAATGCCCCAAACTCAACCGAGGAAACGAAGAGGAACTAGGAAAGATGGCACTACTGGAAGGAAAAGTTGCGGTAATCACTGGCGCGGGCCGCGGAATCGGCCGCGAGGAAGCGCTCCTGCTTGCCAAGCAGGGGGCCAAAGTCGTCGTCAACGATCTCGGCGGCCACTTCGACGGCACCGGCCAATCGCGCTCGCCGGCCGAGGACGTGGTCAAGGAAATCCGCGCCGCCGGCGGCGAGGCGGTGGCGAACTTCGAGAGCGTGACCGACTTCAAGGCCGCCAAGCGGATCGTCGAATGCGCGGTCGATAATTTCGGCAAGCTCAGCATCATGGTCAACAACGCCGGAATCCTGCGCGACCGGATGATCTTCAACATGAGCGAGGAAGATTGGGACGCGGTCGTCGCGGTTCATCTGAAGGGTACGTTCAATCTCGCGCGTCATTCCTGCACCTATTGGCGCGAGCAGCACAAGGCCGGCAACCAACTCAACGGGCGGCTCATCAACACCGCCTCGGATTCCGGCCTGCTCGGCAACGCCGGCCAGAGCAACTACGGAGCGGCGAAGGCCGCGGTCGCCGCGATGGCGATAATCGTGGACCGCGAGATGAGCCGCTATGGCGCCACCGCCAACGCGATCGCCCCGGTGGCGCGCACGCGGCTGACCGTCGATGCGACTCCGGCGACCGCGGCCGGGATGCAGATGAAGAGCGGCGATTGGGACCCGTTCAATCCCGCGCACATCGCGCCGCTGGTCGCGTGGCTCGCCAGCGACGACGCCAAGGACGTCCACGGCGAGATTTTCCGGGTCGGGATGGGCAATGTGTGGCTGATGCAGGGCTGGCATTCCGTCGCCAAGGTCTCCAAGCGCGGCATGTGGGATCCGGCCGAACTGGGCGCTAAGCTGAAGGAAGAGTTGGCGAAGGGCGTCACCAAGAAAGAGGGCATGGGCTCGGTGATGGCCGGCGCCGCTTCCTGATTTAATTGACGGCGAACGAAAATGCGAAAAGCGCGGCTCCTCGCGGGCCGCGCTTTCGTTCCATCCTTTTCATCTGTGCGGCGAATACCGCGCGCAGCGTAATGGCCGAGCATCTCCTGCGCCGCGAACTCCGCGCCTTGGGCATGGAGCGGCACGTGCGAATCTCGTCGGCGGGAATCGCGCCCTACGCCCGCGACGGCGCGATGGTCTCGCTCGACACCCGCCTCGCATTGCGCGACGACGGAATCCATATCGGCGAGGAGGCCGTCTCGACCGACCTGAAGCGCCATCCCGAATTGCTCGCGGCGGCGGATTTGATAATCGCGATGACGGCGCAGCAGGCGCGCGAGTTAACCGAGAAGTTCCCCGCCGCCGCCGGCCGTCCGGTCTTCACGCTGCGCTCGTTCGCCGGCGAGGCGGGCGACATCGACGATCCCTACGACCAGGGCGACCGGGTGTTCGCTCAATGCCGCGAAGAGATTAAGCGGCTCGTCCCGGCAATCGCGGCCCGGCTGTTCCACGAGGAATGACCGGGCGGGGCGCGCACGATAACGAGCGCCGCATGACGGCGGACGGGAGGTGAACCGCACCATGAAAACTCCGGTAAATCGGCAAACGGTCGATCTTGGCGGATATCCTGATTTGATCGTGATCTACCTCGGGATGCGGGTTAATTCGTTCCGCGGCCTTCGCACCTTGCTGCGCACCGGGGCGATGATCGGAGCGGCGGTCGCCGCGAAACCGGAGGGCCTGCTGTTGCACGAGAACTTTCTGATGTCGCTGTTTCCGCCGCACGCCGGAATGCGCCAATATTGGCGCGATTTTGGTTCGCTCGAACGATGGGCGCGCACGCTGCCGCATCAGGACTGGTGGAAGAATTTCCTGCGCGACCCGGGCGGCACCGGATTCTGGCACGAAACCTATTTCATGCGTGGCGGGATGGAAGCGGTGTACGACGACCTGCCCGCGCCGCTGGGCTTTATGAAATTCGCGCCGCTTCAACCGGCGCGGGGCAGGATGTTCTCCGCGCGCCGGCGCTTGAACATCAAAGAAGCGGCGCCCGCACCGGGCGGGTTAAGCGAGCAGGAGCTTTACGAATAGCCGCGCGGCGAATCGCCTCCGCCCCCGAATCATGAAACCGCGCAAATGGAAAACGGTAAAGTCCGACGTCGTCTATAAGACGCCGATTTTCGACCTCTATCGGCGCCGTGCCGCCCATCCGCGCCGCGGCGAGCGCGACTTCTTCATCCTCGACGCGCCCAACTGGGTCAATATCGTCCCGTTGACCGGCGATCGTAAAGTCGTGATGATTCGGCAATGGCGCCACGGAATCTCGGGCTTCACGCTCGAAGTCCCGGGCGGAATGATCGATCCCGCCGATCGCTCTCCCGCGCGCGCCGCGCGGCGCGAAATGATCGAGGAGACCGGCTATGACTCCGCCGCGGTAACCGAACTCGGCCGCGTACATCCGAATCCGGCCATTCAAGGCAACGTCTGCTACTCGTTCCTCGCGCGCAACGTGCGCCGGATCGGAAACCCGCAATGGACTCCGAGCGAGGAGACCGAGGCGGTGCTCGTGCCGCTGGTGGAGATCAAGCGGCTTATCGCGTCGCGCGCGATCATGCACGCGCTCACGATCGCGGCGTTTTCATTCTTGCACGTGTACAATCCGCCGCGTGGCGTCTCCTCGCGGGTGAAATAGCGGGAGCTCCGATCCTTGCTCACGCCCCGATCGTCAAGGGCGCCGGATCGATCTTGGGCGGTCCGCCATAACGCCGCCGGCAAATCGCGTAGGCCGGCCAGGCGCAGGCCGCAAGCGCGATCGCCAAATAGAATTCCGTCTTGATTCCATTGGCCGAAATGGCAAAGCCGAACGTGGCGGCCCACGTGAGCATCGGGAGCGCCGCGGTGAGAAACAGCCCGATGCGCCCGCCGCCAATCGTGAATTTTCCGGCCCGATCGGGCATGAGCTGGCGCAGCCGGATTAGCGCCGCCAACTCCAACCCCAGCGCCGCCATGTAAAAGAAGACATCGAGCACGACCAGTTCCGTGAATCCCAGCGGCGCGAGCAGCGTGAAAATCACGCAGCACAAGATTATCGACTTGCCCGGCACTGCGGTCGCCGCCCACACCTGCGCGAGCGGCGGCGGCAGATAACGTTCGCGCGCCAGCACGAACGGCATCCGCGACACCCAGAGCATCCCGGCCTCGAACACCGCGAACGCCATCGTCGCCCCGCCCAGCGCCAGCGCCACGCCGAGGAGCGGACCACCCAGATCGCGGCCGACGTGCGAGAACCATCCTGTCGTCCACGCGGCGGAGCCGCTCGCCCCTGACACCGACACCCCAAGCGGCAGAAGATAACCCATCGCGACGAGCGGCACCGTAATCAGAATCGCGCGCAAGTAATTGCGCCGCGGGTCTTCGATCTCGCCCGCGACCACACTCAGATTTTCCCAGCCGCAATAATTCCAAATGATCACCGTCAGGCCCGCCGCCAGCGCGCCCGCCGGATCGGCGCCCCATAGCGGCGGCGTGGGCATTTGGAAATGGATGAGGCGCGGCAAGCCGGCGATCGTCAACGCGGCAAACGGCGCAATTACCGCAATGAACAGGACGATCGACGCCCGGCCGGTTGGGCGGATGCCCAGGAAATTCAGCAGGCCCGACAGCCACACCAGCGCGGCGCCCGCCGCGATTTGCGCCATTTGACCGATCGGGAACAGGAACGACAGGTAGGCCGAGAACAGGACCGGATAGATCGCCATGTCCACCGCCGTATAGAGAATCGTGAGGTACGCTTCCGCGAAGCCCGCGAACGGTCCCAACGCTTCCTTGACCCAAAAGTAAAATCCCCCCTCGACCGGCATCAGCGCCGTCAATTCCGCCGCCATCAGCGCGGTTGGAATGCTGAGCGTGAGGGGGACCGCCGCGCAGAGCAGAAGCGTTAGCCGCGGCCCGGCCATCCGCACGGCATCCTCCAAGCCGTATGCGCCGCCGCTGACGACGAGATACATCACGCATACGAGCGGCATCAGCGCGAGCCGGCTTGCGGCGGGACGCGCTGGAACCGAGGCGGGCGCTGCGGGATTGGAGGCGAAATTCAATTTGGGAAGCGGCGGCAATTGCGGGCCAACTCCGGCTTTTCGCTCTAGCCGAGCGGCCGCACGATGGCAAGCGGAGCGCCGGAGAATCGATTCGAGGCACGGTCGCATTCGCTTGGAAAAGATTTATAATAGGGGGCGAAGCGCAATGGCGATCCCGCGCCGCACCATGCGGCGAGCGGCTAGCGCGTTGACGTTTCGCCGATGCGATGTTAGCTGAAATATTCGAGAGCAATTCAAAAAGATTACCACGACCTATGAGCCGACTCCTCAAAAACGCGATTCTCACGATGGCCGCGATGACGACGGCGCTTTCCGGATGCGCCGCGCTTTCCGGCGGCGGAGCGAAGAGCGCCGCGCGCGGACCGACTCCGTTTGGCGGCGCACCCGCCGTCGAGATTCCCGCGTCCGCGCTCGCGATGGGGGCGTTCCTCAAGGCGGAAGTCGCGATGAACGGAGGCGACCGCGCCGCCGCGCTTAAGTATTTCGCCGCGGCGGTTCACTCCGATCCGGCCAATGGACCCCTGCGGATGGAACTGGCAACGCTTTACGTTCACGAGGGGCGGCTTAAGGATGCCCTTCCGCAGGCCGAGCGTGCGGTGGCGCTGGAACCCAAGTCCACCGGCCCGTTGCTCTTGGCGGCCGGAATCAATTGGGCGCTGGGCCACCACGCGGCGGCCGAAAAGGAATACCGCGCGGTCCTGGACCTCGACCCGAAGAATCAAGAGGCATTTCTCTACCTGGGCACGCTCTACGCCGAGCGCAAGGATTTCGGGCGGGCCAAATTGACGTTCGACCGCATGATCGCGCTCGAGCCCGATAATTTTCTTGGCTATTACTACGCGGGCAAGGTCGAAACTTCCGCGGGCAAATACCCGGCGGCCGCCAATTATTACCAAAAGGCGCTGAGCCTCGTTTCGCCCACCGCGCCGCAGGCCGAAATGGTGCTGCTCGATTTGGCGCTGCTCAACGAGCGGCAGGGCCTTCCGCAGGAGGCGGCGATCTATTACAAGCGCATCGCGAAGCTCGATCCCCACAACGACTTGGTGCTCCGGCGGCTCGCGGAGATCGATCTGGGGCAGCAAAAACATAGCGAGGCGCTGGGCGAACTGGAACAGCTCGAGGCGATCGAGGCCAATCCGGCCGGCACCCGCACCAAAATCGGCCGGTTCTACCTCGAGCGGGAGGATTTCGGCAAGGCCGTCATCCAGTTCAATCTCGTGCTCGGCGCGGAGCCGAAGAATTATCGCGTTTGCTATTATCTCGGCACGGCGTACTTCGAGCTTGGCGAATCCCGCCTCGCGGACGCCGCGTTCGAAAAAATTCCGCCCGGCGGCGAAAATTACGTCGATTCCCGCCTGCAGCTCGCTTACCTCCGCGACAAGGACCGGAAGTTCGGCAAGGCGATTTCCGCGCTCAAGCAGGCGCTCGCCCAAAAGCCCGGCGACCCGGAAATCATGAGCTACTTGGTGGGCGTGTATCAGGAGAAGAAGGACTATCCGCCCGCGATCGAACTGGCGAAAAAGCTGGTTGCGCAGGATCCGAAGAACGACAAGTATCGCTTCATGCTCGGCGCCCTATACGACCAGAACCAGGAGCGTAATCTCGGCGTGGAGCAGATGAAGGCGGCGATTGGGCTTAATCCCGCCAACGCGCAGGCGCTGAATTATCTCGGCTACACCTATGCCGTGGAGCGCAACCATCTCGACGCGGCCGAGCAGCTGGTCAAGCGCGCCCTCGAGGTCTCGCCCAATGACGGCTTCTACGTGGACAGCTTGGGCTGGGTCTATTACCAGAAGGGCGAATACCGGCGCGCCGTCGATCAACTCGAACGCGCGGTTAATCTCACCAACAACGATCCGACCATCACCGAGCATCTCGGCGACGCCTACCGCAAGATCGGCAAAATCGAAGCGGCCGGCCATGAATACCGCGACGCGCTGGCCAATTCGAAGGAACCCGATCAGATCGCGCGCCTCAAGGACAAACTTCAGGAACTCGGGAATGCCACCGTCGCGGGCCACTGACGGCCCGCGCCGGCGGGACGCCGCAAGCCGGGGCATAGCCGCCGCAATCGCGCTCGCGGCGATGGTCACCGCCGCGGGATGCGCCGCGCTCGCTCCGCGCCCCGCTTCCGTTCCGCCGCCCGCTGCCGAAATGCGGCGGGACGCCGCGCAATTGCTCGCCGCACTCGCCGGGCGCGCCCGCGCGCTCGATTCGATGAGCACCGGCGCGGTGATGGAATACTCCGCCGGCGGGCACCGGGTGAAGGCGCGCGAGGACTTGGTGGTGGAGCGCCCCGATCGCATCCGGGTCGATGCGCGGTCGCCGTTCGGCGTGGCGCTCGTGATGGCGGCGAGCGGCGGGCAAGTCGCCATCTTCGAACCGGGCCGCAATCGCTTCATGCGCGGCCCCGCGACCGCCGCGACGCTCGATCGCTTCGCGCGAATCCCGATGGCGCCGGCGGACGCGGTCAATTTGCTGATGGGGCTTGCGCCCTCCGGCTTTTCGCCGGACCGGCCCGCGAATTCGGTATCGAGCGAGGGCGCGACGATCGTGGCCGATTACGGCGGCGCGGGCGCGGAACTGCGCCAACTCGGATTTTCCGGCGGCAATCTCGCGATGGTGCGCGATACCGCCCCCGACGGGCGCGTCCGCTACGAAGTGCGCTACAGCGAGTATCGCGACATCGGCGGTCTGATGTTTCCTTACGTGGTCGATGCAAAATTTCCGCCCGCGCAAAGCCATGTCACGTTCCGCTACGCCCGCCCAATCGTCAATGGCGGGGCGCCGGCTTCAACCTTTGTGCTGACGCCCGCGCCCGGAACGATCGTGACCGAACTGGGTGCGGAGCCGGACGATCCGGCGGCATCGCGTGGCTGAGCCGTCTTTCATCCCGGTTCGATTCCCTTGGCTCCGCGCGGTTGCCGCCGCGTGCGCGATCGCGATGGGGGCCGGATGCCACGTCAACCGGCCGCCCAACAATCACGCTAAGCAACAAATTCTTTACAGCGCAATCGCCAGCGATCCGCGCACCTTCAATCCGATTCTAATCACCGATGCGGCCTCCGGACAGTTAATCGGCGACTTGTTCGACAGCTTCATTCGCACCAATCCGCTCACCAACCTCCCCGAACCGGGATTGGCGGAGAGCTGGGATATCGCGCCCGACGAGAAAACGGTCACGTTCCATTTGCGCCACAATGTGAAATGGTTCGACGGCAAGCCGCTCACCGCCCATGACGTGCTGTTTACGCTCCGGGTGATTTACGATCCGCGCGTGCCCAACAGCTATCGGCCGAGCCTGCTCGTCGATGGGCAGCCGATTACCGCCGAGGCGCCCGACGATTACACGGTGGTCATGCATTTGCCGAAGCCGTTCGCGCCGCTGCTGTACGAGATTGGAATTCCCGTGCTTCCCGCTCATATTCTCGAACCAATATGGAAGGCGGGAGATTTCAACCACGTGTGGGGAATCGACACCCTTCCCGCGCAAATTATCGGCGACGGCGCATATCGCATGACGCGCTACGTTCCGGCCCAAGTGGTGCGGTACGCCCGCAATCCGGACTACTGGATGAAAGACGGGCACGGCGGCGAATTGCCGCGTCTGCACGGCGAGACCGTAATGATCGTGCAAGATCAGAACGCGGCTTACCTGCGTTATCTGTCGGGGCAGACCGATGTGTACAGCCCGCGCCCGGAGGAAGTGCTCGCCCTCCAGCAAAAAACCAAAGACTTGCGCATTCAGGTGAAGAAGATCGGGGTCGATACCGGCTCGCTGTTTTTCTGCTTCAATCGCAATCCCAAGCATTTTGTGAAAAACGGCGTCACCAGCCCGAAGCTCAAGTGGTTCACCGACCTGAATTTTCTGCGCGCGATGGCCCATCTGATCGATAAGCGCGCGATGGTCAATTTGGTTTATCACGGGATGGCGGAGGCCGCAGTCGCGGACATTTCGCCCGCGAACAAGATTTTCCACAACCCGAATTTGAAGGATTACGATTACGATCCGAAAGAGGCCGAGGCGATTCTCGACGCCGCCGGCTACCGGATGATCGCTCCCGGCGTGCGCGGCGATCCTGCGGGCCATCCGCTCGAATTCGACCTCACGACTAGCACCGAAACGCCGGAACCCGGTTTGATGTGCGCGCTATTCAAGCAGGACCTGGCGAACGCCGGCATCAAGGCCGATTACCGGCCGCTCGAATTTACCACGCTGGTCGAAAAGCTCGATGCAACCTTCGATTGGGATTGCGTGCTGATCGGATTCACCGGCGGCATCGAGCCGAACGACGCATCGAATTTCTACCGCTCGTCGGGCAACTTACACCTCTGGGATCCCAATCAACTCCATCCCGCGACGCCGTGGGAGGCGCAAATCGACCAGCTGCTCGACGAAGGCGCGACCGAGATGGACCCGAAAAAGCGCGCGCCCTATTATTGGAAGATACAGAAAATTCTTCACGACCAACTCCCGATTATCGAAACCGTCCGCCAAATCCGCTACGCCTCGTGGAAGGACTCGCTCGAAAATTACCGGCCCACGGTCTGGGGCATGTACAAGCCCGAATGGATTCACTTCAAGGCCGATTGAGGCCGCCGCATTAGACCGCTGACCCAATGAGCCGATTTCTTTTCCGCCGCCTCCTTAACATGATCCCGCTGCTCGTCGGGATCACGTTTATTTCGTTCCTCGCGATGTCGCTGGCGCCGGGCGATTTCCTCTCCAGCCTGAAGCTCGACCCGCGGATTTCGCCGCAGGTGATCCGCCAGATGCGGGCGGAGTTCGGCCTCAATCGTCCGCTGCCGGTCCGCTACGTCAAATGGCTCTGGGGCGTGCTCCATCTGAACCTCGGAATCTCGCTGGAATACCGCGTTCCGGTGACGAGCCTGATTTGGGCGCGCGCGTTCAACACGATCGTGCTGTCGGCGTGCAGCATGGTGTTCGCGTGGGCGATCGCGATTCCGATCGGGATTGCGGTGGCCGTCAATCAGAACTCGATTTGGGACCGGATTCTCTCGTTCCTCGCGTTCTTCGGAATGTCGGTGCCGAATTTTTTTCTCGCGTTCCTGATGATGTATCTGGCGCTGAAGATCGACCATCCCAATTACCTCCCGATCGGAGGCACGTTCTCGGTCGATTACGCATCGCTCGGTTTCTGGAGCAAGATCGCCGATCGCATCAACCATCTCATCCTCCCGGTCTTCGTGCTCGGCCTTGCCGGAATGGCGGGGCTGATGCGGCTGATGCGTTCGCAGATAATCGAAATCAAAAATTCCGAATTCGTCCGCACCGCGCGCGCCAAGGGCTTGTCCGAGCGCGCCGTGATCTACAAGCACGTGCTGCGCAACGCGCTCAATCCGTTCGTCACGATGGCGGGATATTCGCTGGGCGATCTGCTCGGCGGCGCCGCCCTGGTCGAGGCGGTGATGAACCTGCAGGGGCTGGGGCTATTGCTGCTCAATGCGGTGCGTTCGCTCGACATCTATCTGGTGATGGGTTCCGTGCTGATGGGAACGGTGCTGCTCTTGGTGGGCAACTTGCTCGCCGATGTCGCGTTGGTGGCCGTCGATCCGCGGGTCGATTTTTCTTCGGAGGCGGCGCAATGACCGCGCAACTGGAATCGCAATCGCCCGCGGCGTCCACGCGCGGCAACCGCCTGACGGCGCTGGCGCGCGAATGGCGGCTTGCGCCGAATGTGGTGCGCGGCTCGGCGATTTGCCTCGTGGTCTTTTACCTGTTCGCCGCCGCGTCGCCCTTCTTCGCTCCCTACGATCCCACCTATCAGAATCGCGCGATGCCCGATTGCCCGCCGATGGCGCTCCATGTGAGCGCGCCGTGGGATTGGGGCAGGGGATTTTTCTATACCCATCCGATGCACATGAAGGATGCCGTCGCGCGAACCTACAAGCAGGATCCCACGCGCCGCATTTATATCCATCTATTCATGCACGGCCATCTGTTCACCACGGCCTCCGAAAATCAGCCGTGGTTCCCGCTCGGCAGCGACGGCCTGGGGCGCGGCCTTTACACCCGGATCGTCTATGGCGCGCGCGTCAGCATGTGCGTTGGCCTGGTCGGCGTGCTGATCAGCTTCTCGCTCGGCATCACGATTGGCGCGCTGTCGGGATACCTGGGCGGGTTAACCGACAACCTGATCATGCGCTGGTCGGAGATCGAGATGTCGCTGCCGTCGTTCTATTTTTTGCTCGCGCTGGCGGCGGCGATTCCGGCCGGGATAAGCACGGTCAAGACGTTTTTCATGATCGTGGCGATCATGGCCTTCATCAGTTGGGCCGGCTTCGCGCGGATAATCCGCGGGATGGCCGCGTCCGTGCGCTCGCTCCCCTATGTCGAAGCGGCGCGCGCGCTCGGCGCCTCGCGCTGGCGAATCATCACCCGCCACAT
>JBOHWK010000152.1:0-17904 GCA_050736715.1 Binataceae bacterium (SeqCode)
TTTTGCTGCACCCATTGCATCGCGAACTGCTGGTCCATAATGCCGTAGTTGCCCGAACCGCCGTAGGGCGATTCGGCGCTCAAGGCGGGATGGGCGAGGAAGCCGAGGGCACCGAGGCGATAATTGATCGTCACCACGATTACGTTGCCCATCGTCACCAGCCGGGTCGGGTCGTAATCGCTCCCCGCTCCCGAAACGAACGCACCGCCATGAACCCAGACCATTACCGGGAAGCGGTGCCCGTGCGATTCCAGCGCCTTCGTCGGCAGGTAAACATTCAGGTACAGGCAATCCTCATCCGTGCTGCCGCCCTGCGGACATTCGCTGCCGAATTGAGTCGCGTCGAGCGGCGTGGTCCAGGGAGTGGGAGCTTGCGGCGGCATCCAGCGCAGGCTGCCCACCGGCGGCGCCGCGTACGGGATACCGAGGAACGTGCCGATTGTGTCAGTTACGGTCCCCATCACCGGGCCGTCCGCAGTCTGGACGATCGGCGACGGCGGCTGTTTCATCGCGTGCGCCGGCAGCGAGATTGCCATGACGCAGGCCATCGCGGCCGCGCCAAGCAGCGCGGGCAAAAACCGTAATTGTGAAGTCAAAGCGGCCAAATTTTAGCGCCTGTGTGAACGGATTGCGACCCGGACAAATTCCTCCGCAAAGGCCACCCGCGACCGAAATGGCATTAATCGGCCGGCAACGATTGCCAAAACGAACAATTGTGATCCGCGCTGAATGCGGAGACCGTTTCGCGCCGCGGCACGGGCGGCACGAGCGACTCGAAGAAGCCGTCGCCGGTGCGGCTGAGCGGCTTCCATCCCTCACCCGGATTCCCGTTCTTCGCGAATCGCGTCCAGTAGCTAATCATCCGGTCCGATAATTCCACCTGATCGGAAGTGAAGGCCGGGTTCGGCGTGGCGCCAAACAGGTACTGAAGCTCGGCGCTGTGGTAGGCGCCGTAAGGAAAGCTGACCGGCGGCATGCCGTTTACCGGCGCGTTCTCGTCGGCAAACTCGCAGGCGCGCGTCTGCGTGAACTTCACCATCGAATCGTCCGCCTGGAGCGCATGACAAGAAAAAAGGTAGTCCGTCACCCACGTTCCCAGCGCAAGATCGGGACTGGGATAGTCGGCCGAGGGATACTCGGCAAGGATTGCCGGACCGTTGCCGCCGACTATTACGCCGGCCAATGTGCCAACCACGCTTGGATACTCGGCGGTGGTTATCGGCCCGCCGATGAGATCGAAGAGTAAAGCCACGTACCCGCGGAATTCGTCGTGATTGGTACCGTCGATCACCGGCACCCGGTTGAAATCGCCGCCGGCCAGCGCGGTGCCGATCGATTCCGGGAGCACGTAGCCGTCAATGTTGGGCGTCAACACCAACCCCAACAAGATCCCGATTACCGGTTGATTGTTGAGCAGGGTCTGGACCGGAACGCTGCGCAAGCAGGCCGCCGTCTGATCGCCGCAACCGACGTCGCCGGCGAACGTCATCCCCGCCGCCTCGGCGCCGGACAGCGTGGGCAGGACCGGCTCGTAAGATCCACTTTCGATAATCATCCGCCGGAACAATCCCGCCGCGGTGGGCGAGACAAGATTCACGAACATGCTGTTGCCGCCCGCCGATTCGCCGAAAATCGTGACGTTTTTGGGATTGCCGCCGAACGCTGCGATATTTTGCTGCACCCATTGCATCGCGAACTGCTGGTCCATGATTCCATAGTTGCCCGAACCGCCGTAGGGAGATTCGGCGCTGAGGGCCGGATGAGCCAGAAATCCCAGCGCGCCGAGGCGATAATTGATCGTCACCACGATCACGTTGCCCATCGTCACCAGCCGCGTCGGATCTTCGTAGCCGCCCGCGCCCGTGGTGTACCCGCCGCCATGAACCCAAAACATCACCGGGTAGCGATGGCTGCGCGCATGCTCCAGCGCCTTCGTCGGCACATAGACGTTAAGGAACAGGCAATCCTCGTCCGTGCTGCCGCCCTCCTGCGGGCATTCGCTGCCGAATTGGGTCGCGTCGAGCGGCGTAGTCCAGGGCGTGGGCGGCTGCGGCGGCATCCAGCGCAGGCTGCCCGCCGGAGGCGCCGCGTACGGGATGCCGAGAAACGTGCCGATCGTGTCGGTCACGGTGCCGGTCACGGGGCCGTCCGCCGTCTGCACGGTCGGCGAAGGAAGATTGGGCTTGGCGATTGCAGGAGCGCCGATCGCAATCGCACAAATTGCGCCTGCGGCCGCAAGCACCGTTTCCGTAATCACTCGCCGTTTTTCGGATTTAGCTCTCATCGTCCACCTCACCCACAAACCAACGTCATTCCGATGGTAGGGATTGCCAAAATGAACACTTGTGATACGCGCTGAATGCGGAGACCTCTTCGTGGATCGGCTTTGGCGGCACGAGCGATTCGAAGAATCCACCGCCGGAGCGGTTTAGCCGTTTCCATCCTTCGCCCGGTCTTCCGTCCTTCGCAAAATTCGTCCAGGCGGCAATCATCTTGTCGGAAAGCTCCTGCTGTCCGGCGGTGAACATCGGGGAAAAGTTCGCATAATCGAAAAGATACGGCAACTCGAAACCATGCGATGCGCCGTAAGGGAAGCTAAACGACGGCGGTGCTCCGATTGGGGGTGGGGGCGCGTTCTCATCGGCAAACTCGTAAGCATAAGTCGTAGTGAACTTCGCCATCGCCTGGTCGGCGTCAAGCGCATTACAGGAAAACAGGTAATCCGTGTAAGCCGCCGCGATGTCCAAATCGGGACTCGGGTAATCGCTCAGGGGATATTCGGCTAGTGCCGCCGGCCCATTCGATCCGAAAAGTAAGTTCGCGACTCCCGGCAATGCGGGCGGCGTAATCGGTCCAAAGATGAGATCGAAGTACAGCGCAATATACACCCTCATCTCGTCGTGATTCGTACCGTCGATTACCGGCACATGGTTGAATTGGCCGCTCGAAAGCGCCGGCTCGACCGAATGCGTGATAACGTAGCCATCGAGGTTGGGCGTCGCCGCCTGGCCCAGCAGGGCCGAACCAAAAACCAATTGTTGATTCGCGAGCAGGGTGGAGACGGGCGCCGCGCGCAGACACGCGGCCGTCTGGTCCGGGCATCCAACCGCGACGGCGAAAGTCTGCCCGGCAGCCTCCGCCTCGGCCAGCGTCGGGAATATTGGTTCCAGGGATCCGCTCTCGATGATCGCGCGCCGAAACAATCCCTCCGCCGTTGGAGAAACGAGACTGGTAAACATGCTCTGGCCACCCGCCGATTCGCCGAAAATCGTCACATTTTTGGGATTGCCGCCGAACGCCGCGATATTATCCTGCACCCATCGCATCGCGAATTGTTGGTCCATGGTCCCGTAATTCCCGGAACCGCCGTACGGAGACTCGGCGCTCAGCGCGGGATGGGCGAAGAAGCCCAGCACGCCCAGCCGATAGTTGATTGTGACGACGATGACACCGCCAGTTGTCACCATTTTGGCCGGGTCGAACTGACTCCCTGAGCCTTCCCAATAGGCGCCGCCATGCACCCATACCATCACCGGGTAGCGATGGCTGCGCGCGTGCTCCAGCGCCTTCGTCGGCGCATACACATTGAGAAACAGGCAGTCTTCGTCCGTGCTGGTCCCTTGCGGGCATTCGCTTCCGAATGCTGTCGCGTCGAGCGGCGTCGTCCACGGCGCGGGCGGCTGCGGCGGCATCCAGCGCAGATCGCCGACCGGGGGCGCCGCATACGGAATGCCGAGAAACGTGCTGATTGTGTCCGTAACGGTGCCCATTACGGGACCATCGGCGGTCTGCACAATCGGCGCGGGGAGCTGTTTCATCGCGTGCGCGGCGGGCGTGGTCGCGGTAATCAAGCAGACTGCGGCCGATGCGGCGAGTAGAACTCGAATTGAATTGCGCTTCATCATTTCCTCTACAACGCCGATAGCAGCGGCTCCCAAAATGCGCATTTGTGATCGGCGCCAAACGTGGACAATTGTTCGCGCCGGGTTCCTGAGGTCCGTAGCACACTCACCGGCCCATCCCCCGACGCCGGCAAGGCGAGCCACTGTTCACCCGGGACTCCGGTCCAGGCAAAACTCGTCCACTCACGAAGCATCTCGTAGGACAGCTTCCACTGTGCTTGGGTAAACGCTGTCGCCGGCGTGCCGAATACATATTGCATCTCGAATCCATGCGATGAGCCGTAAGGAAAGCTGACCGGCGGATCGGTCGTGGGCGCATTTTCGTCCGCAAACTCATAGACATGCGTGCGCGTGAACTTTGCCATCGACGCGTCGATATCGTAAGCCTGACATGAGAACACCAAATCCGTAATTACCGAGGCGAACGCAATATCGGGGCTCGGGTAGTCAGCAAGCGGATATTCCGCTTCCACCGACGAGGCGAAGCCGCCAAAATAGGAAGTTAGTGCGGAATCGTACTTGGCGGGCGTCAGCGGCCCGGAGCTAAGATCGTACAGCGATGCCACATAACTTCGATATTCGTCATGGTTGGTGCCATCGATAACCGGGACTCGATTGAAATTGCCGTCCGCAAAAGCCCGATCGATCGATTCGGGGACCACGTAGCCATCGACATTGGGCGTCAGAAATTCTCCATCAAGGCCTGAAATCACTCCAACATTTTTCAACAAGGTCTTGACCGGCACTGAGCGGAGGCAGGCCGCCGTCTGATCGGAACATCCGACCGCGGCCGCAAATGCGATTCCATTTTGCTCGGAGTTGTCCAGGGTGGGAAGCTTGGTCGCATAGGTACCGCTTTCCGCGATGGCGTGCTTGAAGAGCCCCTTGGCAAGCGGCGAGACGAGGTTGGTTAAGATACTCGCGCCACCCGCCGATTCCCCGAAAATCGTCACGTTCCGCGGATTGCCGCCGAAGGCCGCAATGTTCCGCTTAACCCACTGAAGCGCAAATTGCTGGTCCAGGATTCCGTAGTTTCCCGATGAACCATAAGGCGATTCCGCGCTCAAAGCCGGATGCGCAAGGAAGCCTAGCGCACCGAGCCGATAGTTGATCTTTACGACCACGACGTTTCCGATTGTGACGAGATTGCTGGGATCGCCTCCCTCGGCATTTCCGCCTACGAAAGCACCGCCATGAAGCCACACCATCACCGGAATGGGCGCGGCACCTGGTTCCAATGCGGCGGTGGGCGTGGTCACGTTGAGGTACAGACAGTCTTCGTTCCCGCTGTTGCCGCCCTGCGGACATTCGCTTCCGTAATGGGTCGCGTCGCGGGGCGATGTCCATGGAGTTGGAAGCTGCGGCGGCATCCAGCGCAAATCTCCCACTGGCGGCGCCGCGTACGGGATGCCGAGAAACTCGCTGATCGTGGCCGTAACGGTGCCCGTCACGGGGCCGTCCGCAGTCTGGACAATCGGCGACGGAAGCGGATTCATCGCGCGCGCGGGCGCGGCAATCGCGATGACCCAAGCCATCGTGGCCACGCCGAGGAGCGCGGGAACTGAACGCAATCGTGGAGTCAAAGCGCACAAATTCTAGCGCCTATACAACCGAATTGCCACGGCGAAATTCCCGCTGGAGATGGCGCGAGAAACCGGAAACCCGCTAAAAGCCAGGAATCGATTGCCAAAACGAACATTTGTGGTCCGCGCTGAATGCGGACACCGCTTCGTGGATCGGCTGGGGCGGCACGAGCGATTCGAAGAACCCATCGCCGGAGCGGTTTAGGGGTTTCCATCCTGCTCCCGGATTCCCGTTCTTCGCGAACTTCGTCCACGCGCGAATCATCGCGGCGGACAATTCCACCTGTTCGGGGGTGAAGGCCGGGTTCGGCGTGGCGCCGAACAGGTACTGCAACTCGAAGGCGTGCGACGCGCCATAGGGGAAGCTCACGGGTGGATACCCGGAGGGCGCATTTTCGTCGGAGAACTCGTAGGCATGAGTGGGAGTGAATTTCGCCAGCTCTTGGTCGGCATAGAGCGCCTGACAAGAAAACACGTAGTCCGTGAGCGAGGTCGCCGCAACCAAATCGGGACTCAGAGAATCGCTCAGGGGATATTCAGCCAGCACCGCCGGCGCATTCGATCCGAAAAATATGCCCGCGAGGCCCGGCAACTCGGGTGCCGTAAGCGCTCCGACGCCGAGGTCGAATATCGTTGCAATGAATACCCTGACCTCATCGTGATTGGTGCCATCGATCACCGGCACGCGGTTGAATTGGCCGTTCGAGAGCGCGGTATCGATCGATTGCGTGAGCACGTTGCCATCGAGGTTGGGCGTCGCCACCATGCCGAGCAGGTACGGCACCCCGATCGCGGCTTGATTCGCGAGCACGGTGGAAACCGGAACCGCGCGCAGACACGCGGCCGTCTGGTCCGGACATCCAACCATGCCGGCGAAAGTCTGCCCGTCCGCCTCCGCCTCGGCGAGCGTCGGCAGGATTGGTTCATACGAACCGCTCTCGGCGATCAACCGCCGAAACAATCCAGCCGCGGTGGGCGAGACCAGATTCACGAACATGGCGTTGCCGCCCGCCGATTCGCCAAAAATTGTGACGTTTTTCGGATTGCCGCCGAACGCCGCGATGTTTTGCTGGACCCATCGCATCGCGAACTGCTGGTCCATGATTCCGTAGTTGCCCGAACCGCCGTAGGAAGACTCGGCGCTGAGCGCGGGATGCGCGAGAAATCCAAGCGCGCCGAGCCGATAATTGATCGTGACGACGATCACGTTGCCCTGCGTCACCAGCCGGGACGGGTCCTCATCGCCGCCTGCGCCTTCGATATAGCCGCCGCCATGCACCCAAAACATCACCGGGTAGCGATGGCTGCGCGCGTGCTCCAGCGCCTTCGTCGGAACATAAACGTTAAGGAACAGGCAATCCTCGTCCGTCCTGCCGCCCTGCGGGCAGCGGCTGCCGAATTCGGTCGCGTCGAGCGGCGTGGTCCACGGCGTGGGCGCCTGCGGCGGCATCCAGCGCAGATCGCCGACGGGGGGCGCCGCATACGGAATGCCGAGAAACGTGCTGATTGTGTCCGTAACGGTGCCCATTACGGGGCCGTCCGCAGTCTGGACGATAGGCGAGGGAGGCTGCTTCATCGCTTGTGCGGACGGGGCAATCGCAATCGTGCAGAATATCGCCGTCGCACACAGGAGCGCAGGAGATGAACGCCATCGGAGAATCAAAGCGCACCAATTGTAGCGGCTGGGCGGTCGAATTACGACCCCCGCGAATCTCACCCGAAACGGCCGCAGCGGCGGCGCTCGGCTAATACGTCAGCAGCGATTGCCAGAACGAGCACTTGTGATCGGCGCTGAACGCGGACAACTTCTCGCGCGTTGATACATCCGGCCGCAGCCACTTAATCCAACCCTCACCGGTCGATTTCAACGGCGGCCAATTTTCGTTGGGATTCCCGTCTCTTGCGAAGCTCGTCCAGTCGCGGAGCATCACCGCGGATAGAGCAAACTGCTCCGGAGTGAAATTCGACGGAAGCGAACCGAAAAGGTACCGCGCCTCTGAACCGTGGTACGCGCCATAGGGAAAGCTGACTGGAGGAAGAGTTGTGGGCGCATTTTCGTCGGCGAATTCGTACACCCGCGTGCGGACGTATTTCGCCATCGAGAGGTCGGCGTCATGCGCCTGGCAAGAAAACACCAGATCGGTTATCACCGTCGCGAACGCCAGATCGGGACTTGGATAATCGGCAAGCGGGCATTCCGCAAGCACTGTCGGCGCGGACCCGCCAAAATAAGTATTTAGATATGCGTTGTACTGACTGCTGGTCATTGGATGGGACGCCAGGTCGAACAATTCCGCAACGTAAATCCGATATTCATCGTGCGCGGTACCATCGATCACCGGTACGCGGTTGAAATGACCATCGGCCAGTGCGGCATCGATCGATTCCGGCAGTACGTAGCCGTCAACGTTCGGCGTCAAAAATTCGCCGTCGAGGCCGGAAATCACGCCTACCTTTTTTACCAAGGTTGCCGCCGGGACCGAGCGCAAACAGGCCGCCGTCTGATCGGGGCATCCAACCGCGTTCGCAAAGGCGATTCCGTTGGACTCGGCGCTGGCTAGCGATGGCAGTATAGTCGCATACGATCCGCTCTCCACGATGGCGCGCCGAAACCGTCCCTTCGCCAGGGGAGAAACAAGGTTGGAAAATACGCTTACCCCGCCCGCCGAGCCGCCCCAGATTGTCACATTCCCGGGATCGCCGCCGAAGGCCGCGATATTCCGCTTGACCCACTTGAGCGCGAACTGCTGGTCCATGATTCCATAATTTCCGGACGCGCCGTAAGGAGATTCCGCGCTCAAAGCGGAATGAGCAAGAAACCCCAGCGCACCAAGGCGATAATTGATTTTGACCACAATTACATCGCCGGTTGTAATCAGCTTGGTGGGATCGCCGCCCACCCCCGATCCGCCGACGAACGCGCCGCCGTGAATCCAAAACATCACCGGCACGGGACTGGCGCCGGGTTCCAACGCGCTCGTGGGAACGGCAATATTCAGGTAGAGGCAGTCTTCACTCCAACTGCTTCCGCTTTGCGGGCACTCTTTACTGTAATGGGTGGCATCGCGCGGCGTCGTCCATGGCGCGTGCGGCTGGGGTGGCATCCAGCGCAATTTCCCCACCGGCGGGGCCGCGTACGGAATGCCGAGAAATGTGCTGATGGTGTCCGTAACAGTCCCCATCACCGGGCCGTCCGCAGTCTGGACGATCGGCGACGGAAGCTGCGTCATCGCGCGCGCGGGCGGCGGATTTGCAATTACCAAAGCAGCAGCGGCGGCGAGTAGAAATCGCATCGAGCGGTCTCGTCTCATAGCCTCTATAGCGCGGACAGCAGCGGTTCCCAGAATGCGCATTTGTGGTCGGCGCTGAACGCGGACAATCTTTCCCGCGTGGACACGATCGGCTTCAGCCATTCGATCGGGCCGCCGCCCGCCGCGGTTATCGCCGGCCAATCCTCGTTTGGGTTACCGTTCCATGCAAAGTTCGTCCAGTCGCGGATCATAACATAGGAGAGCAAAAGCTGGCGTTCGGTGAAAAATGAAGGCGGCGTGCTGAATAGGTAACGATACTCGGACCCGTGCGAGGAGCCTAAAGGAAAGGTGACGTTCGCAGGCGTGGAAATCGAGTTCTCGTCCGCGAATTCGTACACGCGCGTGCGCACGTATTTTGCCATCGAGACGTCGGCATCGTAAGCTTGGCAAGAGAAAACCAGATCGGTTATCACCGAAGCGAACGCGAGATCGGGGCTTGGATAGTTGGCAAGCGGGTATTCCGCAATTACCGACGGCTCAAAGCCCCCAAAATAGCCGTTTAAGAAGGTGGTGTATTGGGTCTTGCTCATCGGGTGGGATGCCTCATCGAACAATTCCGCCACGTAGATCCGATATTCGTCGTGGGTGGTACCGTCGATCACCGGCACGCGATTGAAATTACCGTCGGCGAGAGCTTTATCGATCGACTCCGGAAGTACGTACCCGTCGACGTTCGGCGTCAAGAACTCTCCGTCGAGGCCGGCAATAATGCCATAATTTTTCAGCAACGTCGTGACCGGCACCGCGCGGAGGCAGGTGGCCGTCTGATCGGGGCATCCGACGGCGCTGGCAAAGGCGATGCCATTGTCCTCGGCATCGGCCAAGGTCTGCAGCTTTGTCGAGTACGATCCGCTTTCCACAAGCGCGCGCCGGAACAGTCCCTTCGCAAGCGGCGATACGAGATTGGTAAATACGCTCAATCCGCCCGCTGACTGGCCAAAGATCGTAACATCCTTCGGATCGCCGCCGAACGCCGCGATATTCCGCTTGACCCATTTCAGCGCAAACTGCTGGTCCAGAATGCCGTAGTTTCCCGATGAACCATACGGAGATTCAGCGCTTAAGGCAGGATGCGCGAGAAATCCAAGCGCCCCAAGCCGATAGTTGATTGTAACGACAATCACGTTGCCGATTGTGACCAACCTGGCGGAGTCGCTGCCCTGTCCCGCCCCGGAGAGAAACGCGCCGCCATGAAAATACACCATAACCGGAACTGGTTCGGCGTTTGGCTCCAATGCCGTGGTTGGCGTAATCACATTCAGGTACAGACAATCTTCATTTCCGCTGCCACTGCCTTGCGGGCACGTACTTCCGGTATGCGTTGCCGTGCGCGCAGTGGTCCATGGCGCCGGCGGCTTGGGCGGCATCCAGCGCAGGCTCCCCACGGGAGGCGCCGCGAACGGAATTCCAAGAAAACTGCTGATCGTGGGGGTCACGGTACCCGTCACGGGACCGTCCCCGGTCTGCACGATTGGCGAGGGAATACTATCCCCATACGCCGGCAGGCCAAGGAATCCCGGGCATACGGCGATAGTTCCGGCGATCAACATCGGCGACAAACCAAGCCGCCTCGTTAGCTGGAATGACATCAATTTTGCACTCCCCCGCTTACCCCGATTAACATTCAGGCTCCTCCCAACCAGCCAAATTGTAGCGCTGGCCTACTAAATTCGCAAACGTCCCCGCATGAGCTCTCCGATTGAGCACGGCGGTCCAATGCGCTACGAAACCAATGGAGAGCAAGTCGCATGAGGCCCGTGCCAATCGGAACCAAAGGGACCTTCGCCAGGACCGTCGAGCACGGCGACCTCGCAAGCCAAATCGAACCGACACTGGCCGCCGTGATGTCCACCCCGGCGCTGGTCGCAATGATGGAACTGGCCGCGATCGCCGCGCTTGCGCCATATCTCGAACCGGGGGAAAGTTCCGTCGGGATGTCGATCGATGTGAATCACACCGCCGCAACTCCTTCCGGCCATCGCGTGCGCGCCGAAGCCGAAGTCACTAAAGTTGAAGGCCGCCGCCTCGAATTCAGCGTGCGCGCCTTCGATGAGGTGGAACAGATCGGATTGGGGACGCATCGGCGCGCCGTAATCGACGCGGCCAAATTCAACGAACGGATCGAACCTAAACTGAAGAAATAACGGAGCGCACGATGTCCAACCAACTTTTCGATCCGAACGAAGTCCATGTTGGCCGCGACTTCGGTGCGACCAATTGGAATCTGACGCCTGAACTGGTCGAGCGGTACATCGCGGGCACCGGCGACGACAATCCCTGGTATAGCGGCGATTCTCCGCTGGGCGGCCCGCTCGCGCCCGCGCTAATCGCCTGCAACGCGGTATTCAGCACGCTCGCCTGGTACTTGCCGAACATCTACGGCAACCTGCACGCGCGCCAGGAATGGGAACTGTTCGCTCCGGCCAAAATTGGCGGACGCCTCACGACGCGCTCGATAATCGTCGATCGGTACTTGAAGCGCGACCGCGAATACGTCGTGAACGAAGTCATCGCCGCCAACACCGAAGGCCAAATCGTCTCGCGCAGCCGCACCCATCAGAGCTTCCTGCTTCCCGAACGCACCCGCAAGGATGCGTTCGCGGTGGACAAATCGCGCGAGAAAGACGCCGCGCGATCCTTCACCGTCGGCGAGCGCGGCGGCGAGCCATTCGAGTTTCCGATGCGAAAGATCGACGACGCGATGTGCATGGCGTTCTCCGGCCCGGTCCGCAACTATCACAACGATCGCGAGATGGCGGTCGCGCTCGGGTTCCCGGAAATTGTCGTGCAGGGGATGCTTTCCGTATGCCTGGTAGCCGCGATGATGACGCGGCGGTTCGGCTTGGGATTCTTCTACGGCGGCAAGCTGGACCTTCGGCTGGTCAACGTCCTGTGGGGCAACGAAACGACCGGTCCAAAAGGACTAATCGTGGAGCGCCGGCCCGAAGGCAAGCGCACCCGCGCCATTTGCGAAGTCTGGTGCGATAAGGCCGACGGTACGAAAACGATTGTCGGCTCCGCCAGTGCGCTGGAGTTGTAGCCGGAAATTGACGCTCCCACATCTGAATGCAAGGCGGCTTTTGATTGTCGCGGCTATCGCCGCGCTTGCGGTTCAAGGATGCGCGACCCGGAAAAATCGATGCGACAGCGCGCGGGCCGATTGCCGCTACGGATGCGATCGCGCGTATCAATTGTGCGGGCTGCGCGGCGGCGAGGAATCGGCCTGCAGCCGCATTCGCGGCGATTGCCGCGCGCAATGCGGTCTTTCACACGCCGCCTGCCTTCGATAGCAGCCGCAATCACGCAACGGTGAGCGCCTCGATTTCCTCGATCGATTTCGGCGTGGCCGCCGTCATCACTTCGTGGCCGGTCTCGGTCACGAGCACGTCGTCCTCGATTCGGACGCCGATCCCGCGCATCTCCTCCGGCGCGGCCGCGTCGCCGGGCGCAATGTACAGTCCCGGCTCGACCGTCAGCACCATTCCCGGTTCGAGCAGGCGCGGTTTTCCGTCAATCACATACAGCCCCACGTCGTGAACGTCCATGCCGAGCCAATGGCTGGTGCGATGCATATAG
The DNA here is from genome assembly GCA_050736715.1 of Binataceae bacterium (SeqCode). Taxonomy (GTDB): domain Bacteria; phylum Desulfobacterota; class Binatia; order Binatales; family Binataceae; genus Binatus. The sequence continues at coordinate 12,373 of JBOHWK010000152.1, forward strand.
AAGCGGCGGTAATCGCCCCGCTCGATAATCTCTTCGGCGGAACCCTTGAGCAGACCGAGCCGGCGCATCCCGTCCACAAGCACGGCGAGCGCGGCTTCGTGCGGGTCCTCGTGGCACGCGCCCGGCTTTACGGCGGCGATTCCCTTAAGCTGTGCCTCAAGCACGATCTCGTAGATCGCGCGCCGCGCACCGGTAAATTTCGCGCCGACCGGCCAGGTGCGTGTGATGTCCGCCGCGTAGAAATCGTACTCGGCGCCCGCGTCGATCAGCATCAGTTCGCCCGTGCGCATCTTGCGATCGTTGTCGATGTAATGGAGCGTCGCGGCGTTGGGGCCGGACGCGATAATCGACGGATAGCTGGGGCCGGCCGCGCCGTTTTTGCGGAAGACGTAATCGACCTCCGCCTCGATTTGCCATTCCATCATGCCGCCGCGCGCGGTGCGCATCGCACGCCGATGGGCCTCGGCGGAAATCGCCATCGCGCGCCGCATCAATTCGAGCTCGTACGGCTCCTTGAACAGCCGCATCTCGTGGACAATCTCGCGCGGGTCGGCGATCGTTGACGGCCCCGCCCCGGTTCGCGGCCGCATCGCTTGCGCCGCTCGGACGAGTTTCATCGTGCGCGCTTCGATCTGCTCGTTGACGCCGAGCGGAAAATGAACCCGCTCGGATTTTTCCAGGTAACGCGGAACGATCTGTTCGAACTCGTCAACGACGTAAGCCTTGTCCGCGCCGTAGTCCGCGATTGCGCCTTCGACGCCCGCGCGCCGCCCCGTCCAGGTCTCGCGCTCGCGATCGCGCGGCCGCACGAAAAGGACAAACTCGCCGCCGGGATGGCCGGGTGCGAGGAGCGCAATCGATTCCGGCTCGGCGAATCCGGTCAGGTAGTAAAAGTCGCTGTCCTGGCGATAGACGAATTCGACGTCGCCCGAGCGAATCGCAACCGGCGCGCCCGGCAGGATCGCGGTTGCTCCGGGTGCGATCGCGTCCATGAAGCGCCGCCGCCGCGCGCGAAAATTGTCAACTCTGCCGGCATCCATCATCGATGATTACGCCACGCCGGCGCAATTTATGCCAGTGGCTACCGAATCGGCCTGAATCGTCAGGGAACGGGAGCAATCTCGAGCAGGCCGGCCGCCTCGTCATAGCCATGCATCAGGTTCAAGTTCTGGACGGCCTGACCGGCGGCGCCTTTGCCGAGGTTATCGATCGCGGTGATCGCCAGCAGCATTCCGGTGCGGCCATTTAAGACGAACGCGAGTTCGCAGAAATTCGTGGCGCGCACGTTGCGCAATTCCGGCAATTCACCCGGCTTTAGGATTCGCACGAAGCGCGACTTGGCAAAGCTCGCCTCGTACGCCGCGCGCACGTCCGCTTCCGACACGCCCGCGCAAGGGCGCATGAAAATCGACGTGAGAATCCCGCGGGTTACCGGCAGGAGGTGCGGCACGAACAGGACCTTGGCGGCGCGCTTCAGCGCAGCACCCAGTTCCTGCTCCATTTCGGGGACGTGGCGATGCACACCAACCTTGTAGGCGCGGAAATTCTCGTTGACTTCGGCGAACAACTGATCGACCGCGGCGGCTCGCCGCGCGCCGGTCGTGCCCGACTTGGCGTCGATAATTATCGGCTCCGGCTCGATTAGTCCGCGGCGGATTAGCGGCAATAGCGCCAAGAGCGCCCCGGTCGGATAGCATCCCGGATTCGCAACCAGCCGCGCTTCGCGAATCTCCTCGCGATGGAATTCGCTAAGGCCATAGACGGCCTCTTTCAACAGGGCGGGCACGGGATGGTCATCGCCGTAGGTGGCGCGGTATTGCGCCGGGTTCTTCAGCCGGAAATCGGCGGAAAGGTCAACCACCTTGATTCCCGCCTTGAGCAATGCCGCCGTGTGCGCGGCGCCGATTTTTTCCGGCAGGCACGACAGAACAACCTCGGCGCGCTCCTCGATTGAACCGGGGCGCAATTCCTCGAACGGCGGCAGATCGACGCCCGCCAAATGGCGGTAAACGTCCGCCACTTCGCGGCCCGCGTAGTGCTCGGAGGTGAGCGCGGTTATTTCGGCGAAAGGATGGCCGGCGAGAATGCGGACCGCCTCGATTCCGGAGTATCCGGAGGCGCCCACGACGGCCACGCGCACCTTTTCGTTCCTTGCCATTTTGGGAAATCCCATTGGGCCCGGGTTAACGGCCCATGACGGAAATCAATTATCACGAATCGCGCCGCAAGGCCAGTTGCAAAATTCTACGCGCTATTTGCCACCACCACGGAGTCGAATCGTTCCGCTGGGCGGTTTCACGGTCTCGGCATTCGTAGTCACGATGAGCGTGCCGGTATCGGTTTCGCCCTGTGTTGCGGCCGACGGGGTGAACTCAATCGCAATCGTGCAAGATTTCCCCGCCGCAAGAGATTCGCCGCCGTAGCATCCGTTCGGGCCAGCCGTGCCGAGGGCATAGTCAGGGGTATCGCGGCTCACGGAAAAAGTCTCGATCAGCACTGGCTCTTTGTTTGATTTCTTCGCTTTAACCCTAATCGTCTTCTCAGTTGTCGAGCCGGCCCGCCGTAATCCGAACGAAACCTTGCGCGGCGAAATGACGAGCCTAGCCGGCACCGCCGTCGCGGTTGCCGTAGCTGTCGCGGTTTGAGTTGCCGTCGCCGTGGCCGTGGCGGTGGGCGTCGCGGTAGGCGTTGCGGTCTCGGTCGCCGTTTGAGTTGTGGTCGCCGTTGCCGTGGGCGTCGCCGTGGTGGTCGCGGTCATGGTGGCCGTTGCGGTGGTAGTGGCAGTCGCAGTCGGAGTTGAGGTCTCGGTTGCCGTTGGCGTAGCCGTGGGAGTCGCGGTCGCCGTCGTGGTGGCCGTAGCCGTAGCGGTGGCGGTCGCGGTAGGCGAAATGGTTGCGGTCGATGTCACTGTTGGGCTGACCGTCGCGGTCGTGGTCGCGGTGATTGTCGGTGAAACAGTCGCGGTCGGCGACACGGTGGCTGTCCGTGTGGGACTTACCGTCGCGGTCGGCGATATAGTCGCGGTCGGCGATGGCGTCGTAGTCGCCGTGGGCGTAGCCGTAACCGTCGGGGGGATGGTCGCGGTTGGGGTGGCGGTGGCGGTATTCGTGGCGTCGTTGATCTCGGCCATCACCGCGTCCGCGCCGCCGGCGTTGGTGCTCTGGTAGGCATTCAGGGTGGGGAAATTGGTCGATGACGTGTACCCCGTGACATAGGCGTCGCCGGCGGAATCGACCGCGATGCCTTGACCGTGGTCGATTCCGCTGCCGCCCAAGTAGGTCGAATAGAGCAGCGAGGCCGAACCCGATGCCGCCGGATTGAGCCTGGCCACGAAGGCGTCGCCGGAGTTCGGGCAAGATGAGCACGTACTCTGGTAGGCATTCAGGGTGGGAAAATTGGTCGAATACGTGTATCCCGTGACATAGGCGTCGCCGGCGGAATCGACCGCGATGCCTTGGCCTTGGTCGCCGAGAGCACCGCCGCTGCCGCCCAAATAGGTGGAGTAAAGAAGTGAGGCCGAGCCCGATGCCGACGGATTGAGCTTGGCAACGAAGGCGTCACCCTCGGACGTGTCATTGTTCGCGGTCTGGTAGGCGTTCAGGATGGGGAAGTTAATCGAGTAGGCACTTCCCGTCACATAGGCGGTTCCGGAAGAATCAACCGCAATTCCCACGCCCTGTTCTCCGTTCCAGTTCCCGGTGGTGACTTGAGTAATTCCACAAAAGCCGGAACTCGATGTAAGAGTTCCGCTGCCGCCAAGGTAGGTCGAATAGAGCAACGACGCGGACCCCGACGCGGCGGGGTTGAGTTTGGCCACAAAGGCGCTCGGGCCCCCGGTCGAGCAGTAGAGCGGACCCGTCTGCCCGCATATGGTGACTGAGCCGGAACAGGATGAGTTTTGGCAAGTGGAGTTCTTGGCGGGACTGGTGTTTTGGTAGCCGTTTTTAGTTGGAAAATTTTCCGAATAGGCGACCCCCGTGACATATGCGTTTCCGGCGGGATCGATCGCAATGCTGTTGCCCGAATCGCCGGCAGAATATGCACATCCGCAGCTGGGCGGGGTATTCGTAGCTACGTATGAATAGCAGCCGCCGCTGCCGCCAAGATAGGTTGAATAGACAAGCGAGGCCATCCCCGATGCCGCCGGATTGAGCTTCGCCATGAAGGCGTTCTCGTCGCAACTGCCTACCCCTGCCCCGGTGCAACACGCATATGGGTTGCCGCTCCCTGTACACCTCGTGTTGGTTGTGTTCTGGTTGGCGGCTTGGAAGGCACTGGCAGTCACAGGGAAGTTGGCCGAATCGGTCTGCCCCGTAAAATAGGCGAAGCCTGCCGAATCGACTGCGATGCCATTACCTTGATCGTTCACGCTGCCGCCAAGATAAGTTGAATAGAGGAGCGTGCCGCCCGATGAGTCAAGTTCCGTTACAAAAGCATCGTTGCCGCCGCTCAAGGCGCTCTGATAGGCGCCGCCGGTGACGGGGAAATTGGCCGAAGCGGTCAGCCCCGTCACATAGGCGTCGCCCGAAGAATCGACCGCGATACCATTGGCTCGATCGTTGCCGCTGCCGCCCAAATAGGTCGAATAGATCAGCGACGCCGCCCCGCTGGCATTTGGATTGAGCTTCGCGATGAATGCATCATAGCCGCCGCCCGGCGCCGTCTGATACGCGCCAATGGTGGTTGGGAAATTGCTCGACGCGGTGTACCCAGTGATATAAGCGTTGCCCGCCGAATCGACGGCGATGCCGTTGCCTTGGTCGTCGCCGCTGCCGCCGAGGTAGGTCGCATAGAGTAGCGTGGGATCAATCTGCACCGCGCGGGCGCGATCGTATTTCGACAGCGCGAATCCGATCGCATTCCTGCCGCGCAGAATGGTCCGTCCCGCAATGATTTCCCGATGGCCGTTGCGCACCTGATAGATCGCGGGCAGATGCTGGATGACTTTCTCGCCATCGGGGAGCGTCGCGATTACTTCGCCGTCGTGGTTCAACGCAAGTTTCTTCGCGCCCTCGAAGCGCAATTCGATCGCATCGGGATTCGCGCCGGGATGGAGGATGAAGTCATATTCGAGCTGGCGGGAAGAGACCTCTCCCCCTGACCCCCTCTCCATGAATGGAGAGGGGGAACCCGCGGTTCCCCCTTCCCATTTATGGGAAGGGGGCAAGGGGGTTGGGTTATGCGGCGCGGCGAGCGAGCCTGCCGCAATCATCAGCGAACCCGCCAGCGCCGGCAGAAAAATCTTGCTGGAATTGCGCCAAGCTATGTTCGTCCTCTTTGTGCCGCGATCCCGGCCACACTACGAATCGCTAACGGTTATGCCACCGCAATTTGTCTCTATGCGAACCAACGCGACTATAACACGTCCACGCGGGCGGTCAATCGCAGAGCCGGCCGGGACAGAAGCACAGGCTAAAGAGGCTGTCGATTTTTGGCATCTACGGCTTGAGTTGAGGCGGGCCGGCTGATCAAATGGTCGGCGGAGGAAGCGGACTGATGGGTGGTGCGGGGCGGCGGCAGTTGGCGATGGCG
>JBOHWK010000153.1:0-9265 GCA_050736715.1 Binataceae bacterium (SeqCode)
GGCCTTCACTCAGGGACAAACGGCTTGCAGTGGCCCCAAGGTTCCGCGCTGTGTGCGCGGCCGCTTCCTTCCTCACCTCATGCTACGCGCTCGATAGTTGACGCTCGCGAGGTGGCGCAGCTTCCACCACGTGTACAACGGCCCCGACAGCAGGAAGCCAGCCGCACCCAGCATCACCGCGGCGAGTATTCTGACTGCGGCGTCGTAGGTTTGCCCATCGAATTCGAGGCTCGCGCCAAAAACATTATCGAGCAAGAAAGACGATGCCCAGATGGCGAACGCCCACACCAGCGTAATAAACGACACCGCCATCACGCCAAGCTGGACTCCGGCTTGATAAACCAAGGCGGAGATTTGCTGCGATTCCCTGTCGGCGAATGACTCGAAACCGCTGCCTGCGGCCACACTGGCGATCGGCGCCGTTAACTGGCTAGCGACCGCCGCGCCATTCGCCTGTACATCGCGCACCCCGGCCTGCAATTGGGTTTGTACCGCCGCCATGCCTTGATTGGCGGTCGCGACCGGATCCTGAAAGGCGGCCATCTCAGCCACATGATGGTGACCGGCCAAGATCAACAGTGCGATCGCGATGGAAAAGACGATTGTAAAGATGCGGATTGGCCGGAATTGGCCGACTTTCGGCCGCACACTCGCCGGACGCGCGGCCACTGACCGCGTGCTCGCCGACATGCCTGCGCCCGAAGGCCGACCTTGCGGTTCCGGCTTCCTAGCGAACGATGCACTCCACCGATTCATATTGCCTCCAAGACCTCTCGATAGCCGACCGCCTTCCAGCCCTCAACCGCTCCCCAAGCTACAGCTAAATTCCTCATTTTGACCCTTCGCACCGCTTACCCCTGTCTCAGAATACAACACAGGTTGATGCACCTGTTGTGCCAATTGCTTAAATGTCGTGAACTGTGCTTTAATTACCCTGTAGCGCCAATTCGATGCCTGAATGCAATATTCTTGTGGCGCAGGCGCAACAGATCCACCGATTGTGTCAGCCCGTCCGCTAAACACGACGGATTGTTGTTCGCGGGCAATCCGCACTGGCGCTCAAGCAATCCCATCTTGCGCAAGCAAACCGCTGCCCTATAGAAACAAGCCATGACATCGGGAGCCGAGTCCAGCCGCACCGCCAGAAGCGGGCAGATCGCGGCAATGGTTCGGCTCGCGCGACCCTATCAATGGGTCAAAAATGGGTTGGTTTTCGCGCCACTGATTTTTGCGCATCGGCTATTGGCGCCGCATGACGCGGCGCTGGCGATGGTCGCATTCGTGGCCTTCTGCGCGTTATCCAGCGCCGCGTACTGTGTCAACGACATCGCCGATCGCGAAGCCGATCGGCATCATCCGGAAAAGCGCGGCCGGCCGATCGCCTCCGGCGCTCTAAGCGTGGCGGCGGCGCTCGCGATGGCGGCGGTGCTCGGAGCGGCGGCGCTTGCGATGGCGGTGTTTCTGGGCCGGGAATTCGTGGGAATTGCCGCCGCGTATATCGCGCTTCAGGCCTGCTACTCGCTGTGGGCAAAGCATCAGGTGGTAATCGACGTAATCGCGGTCGCAATCGGATTCGTGCTGCGCGCGTTCGCGGGCGGAGTAGCGATCGACGTGCCGGTTTCGTCGTGGCTGATTTTCATCACCTTTGTGCTGGCGCTATTTTTGGCGCTGGGCCGCCGCCGCCATGAACTCGTCGCTTTGGGTGACGCCGCCGCCGCGCACCGCGGCGCGCTCGCGCATTACACAATCCGGTTGATCGATCAGATGATCTCGATCGTCGCGGGCGCGACGCTGGTCGGTTACATGGTTTATACGGCATCGCCGGAAGTCGCGGCCAAGCTTCACACGCCGTACCTCTATCTGACGGCGCCGTTCGTCGTGTTCGGGATCCTGCGCTACCTCTACCTGGTCGAGGAGCGCGGCGGAGGCGGCGATCCGGCCTACGCGCTGCTCCACGATCCGCCGCTCATGGTGGCCGTCGCGCTTTGGATTCTGACCGACGTGTTGCTGCTCTATTTTCTTCCGGGCGGGTGAGCGCGGCCGGTCAATAGCGGGGCAGGACGCCGGTTGGAGACCCGACCAGGCCCATCGTCTGGAACGGATTGCGGCCGAAGGGGCTTTCGCCGATCGAGCCGAGGCCGCCCAAGGTCAATTGAAACTGTACCTGGACTTCGTTGGGATTGAACGAATCCACCAGTCCCATGTCCGCGGCCCAGCAATTGCACGGCGACTTGAGGCGCACGCCGTACTCGGCCGACAACAGCTTGGCGTCCGCGATGTCGTAGTCGGGCGCGACATACACTCCTAAGTAGTCAAACAGATCGCCGTATGCGCGCGCCGAGATGAATTCCGACGCGTTCGAGGTCGTAGTGGGAAACAGCGCGTCATCCCGGCTGACATAACTATAGTTCATCTGCAAAAACGATCCTTGCAGCGCCTTGCCCATGTACAAAGTCGATACCTGTTGCAGCGCCGGCGGCGGCTCGAGTTCCATTCCCACGTTAGCCAAGGTTAGTCCGGCGTGGTTTCGCGGATTGTAGTCAACTTGGGAGTGCAAAGACACCACCGTGGTCGGGTAAAGGTCCAGGATCGCCTCCACGTCGGAAACATTCCCGCCGCTCGGCGTAACTTCGTGCGCGGTGTCGTAGGCCTGCTGCACGGTCAGGTCCGCGAGCAGGCGCGAATACGAGCCGTTCCTCATAATCTCGGGTCCCGCCGGCGCGAACACCGAGGCCGGATTGTTGGCTTCGGCTTGGCCAGTATCGGGCCCGTAAGCCGGTTCATCGAGCGGCCCGCCGCCTACCGGGCCGTTCTCACCACCCGATTCCTGCGCTCCGGGCGGCGGCTGATTAATCTTGGCGAACAGCCGGGTCGTAAAGCCGTAAGTAATCAGGCTGCGCGATTCGATGCGGTCCCATTGATCGAACAGCGGCGAATTCCCCTGGTAAATTCGCGGTACGTATGCATAGTTGACGAATGGCTCGACGGTGTTCTTGAGTTTCTCGACCGTGGCGCCATTTACGTCATATACCCGGTCCAGCACCGTCGAAATGCTCCCGTTCAGGTATGGAATCGCTCGCGCGTATTCTCCGGACTGGCTAATCGGACCCACTGCGATGACATTGTTGTTGGGGTTAAGAACGATCGTTACGTTATGTGCGACCCCCTTCTTATTGGTCTTTGTTCTGGTAACGGTGTCCTGCCCCACCGGTGTGATAGTCAGATTATGCCCATAGGTATCGTAAACGGAGCCGTACATTCCTGCCGTACCGGAACCATAGAGATAATCGCCCAGATGGAACGGCAGGGTGACGCGGGGATTGACATTGAACCGGCCGCCATCGACTCCCTGGTAGCGGTAGAAAAACGTCCCGGCGGCATCGTAATCGGCATACAAGAGTCCGTTCGCAAGCGGCTTGAAACCGCTCAGCGTAAATTCGGGCAGCCGCTGGAGCGCGAATTCCTGCGGCTGAATCAGGTCCTGGTTCCATTGCCCAGCCAGCCGTGCGAAGCCGCCGTTGAATTCGTCGAGGAAGCCGAAATTCGAGGCGGCGTTCCGGAGCGTCTGGAATTCACTGGTGTAATTCCCGAAGCCGCGCGAGAGCGTCCACACATCCATCTCGCGCAGGTACAAGCTGTCGCTGACCGAGATTGCATCGCCGTAGGCAATTAGCCCATCGCCCAGATGCTGCCGCCCCATTGCGATGAGGCCGTAGCGATCGAGCGGGATGGACGGATCGGCGATATAGGGGTCCACGATGTCCGATTGGCGGTTTGCGTCGGAGCGAATCGATTCATCGTAGAACGCGCCGTCGGTCCACAAATAATCGTCCACGCCGGAAACCAGCCGGTATTCCGCCAGCCCGCCGACCCGCTGCGAGGTTTCGACATCGAGCGCCACCGTCGCGTCCGAACTTTTGTCGATTGCCAAGTAGTATGGCTGCAGCCATTGAAAGCCGCGCAATCCGGACTCGCCATAGCGCCCGCTCAGTAGCCCGCTGTGCCGCGAGGTGTCGGCCGGAAACTCGGCGAACGGCAGTTTCATAATCCGATGGCCCAGCACGGAGAAGCCGGCATTTTCCGCCGTCCCGACTCCGCCGACCTGCACGTCCATCGTGTCCGCCGAGATCGCCCAATCCGGCGTGCCCTTCGAGCATCCGCAAGTGGTGAAGAATCCCTGCGTGATTTTGTAGTTCTGGCCGGCGAGCTTGATGATTTTCTTTCCCTGCAGGTGGTAGCTCCCCTTTTTCGCGAGCACGGTCGCATTGTCTAGTTCCAGGGTTTCGGTGGCGATATCGATCTTCCCTTCGCTCGCCCAAATCTCGACCTCGTTGTCGACCAGATGGACGTGGCCGATCGCTCGCGCTTGCCGCTGCCGGCGCATCACGTCGATTTCGTCCGCCGTCAGTACGCTGCCGCCCTGAGTCATCACGGCGTCGCCCCGGACGTAAAAGATGTCGGTATTCGAGTCGAAGATGGTTTCCTTGCCGGTGATGCTAATCGGGCCGGCGTGCTCCCCTTGGACTTCGAGCGGAACCCCGCCGCCCGGCGGGCCTGCCGCCCAAGCGGCGGCGCTCACAATAAGAATCGCCGCGCATAGCGCCGCAAGCAGGCAAAGTTTACGCATCGGCTTCAGAGAACAATCCGCTCCGGCCCTCGCGGGTCAAAAAATACGGATAAACTTCGCCGATAAGATACACCGATCCCGTGACTAGAGCCACGCCGCCAGGTCCCATTTCCGACATCACCCGCTCGATCGCGCGCAGCGGTTCGCGTTCAATGCGCGCGGGCGTATGCGCGGCAAAATGGGGCAAAAGCAACTCCGGGTCCAAGGGCCGTTTCGGCTTGATCCGGGTCAGCGTCACGTCGCTGACCCGGGGCCCGAGCATCGCGGCCATCTTCGGCCAGTCCTTGTCGGCGAGGCAACCGAAGATAAGCCGCGGCTTCACGTCCGCCCCCAGTTCGACGCTCATCGTGCCGAGCAGCGCCGCGATGCTCATCTCGTTGTGCGCGCAATCGAGAATTGCCATCGGATTGCGCGCGACGGTATCGAACCGCCCCGGCCATTTGACCTCGCCGAGACCGCGCCGAATCGCGTCGTTTTCGATCCGCCATCCTTGCGCCCGTAATTCCTCGATTGCGGCGAGCGCGATCGCGGCGTTCTCATGCTGGAACGGTCCGGCCAACCCGATTTCGACGCCCTCCATCGCCAAGTCCCGGCCTTGGTAATCGAAACGGTGCTCCGGTGCGCGGGAACGAAACGAAAAATCTCGGTCGATTAGCCGCGCGGGACTTTTGCGTTCCGCCGCAATCGCCAGGAGCGGTTTCCTCGCGTCAGGATCGCGCGCACCGATTACGGCGGGCACGCCCGGCTTGATGATTCCGCCCTTTTCGCCCGCGATCGACGCGATCGTATTGCCGAGATATTCCATGTGATCGAAACCGATCGGCGTGATTACGCTGAGAATCGGCGTCACCACGTTGGTCGAATCGAGCCGCCCGCCCAACCCCGTCTCAATCACCGCGATATCGACGCCGGCATCGGCGAAATAGCGGAACATTATCGCGACCGTGAACTCGAAAAACGTCAGCGCCATACCGGCGCGATCGTAGATATCCCGGAAACGTTCGATATAGCCGAGCAGTTCCGCCGCCGGGATCTCCACGCCGGAGATGCGCGTGCGCTCGGCGAGCCGCACCAAATGCGGTTTCGTGTAAAGTCCCGTGCGATAGCCCGCCGCGCGCAGCACCGCGTCGAGCATTGCGGCAACGGACCCCTTGCCCTTGGTGCCGGCGATATGGACCGCGCGCAGCTCGCGATGGGGATTCCCGAGCAGCGCGAGCGCCGCTTCCATCCGCTCGAGCTTGTAGATTTCTCCGCGCGCTTCGAGCGAGTAGAGCCATTCGATCGTCTGGTTGAAGCGGTCGTCCATCGATACCGCTCCGACCTTACTTAGCGCGGCGCGGTCGCGCCAGCGTCTCCAAAAGGCGCGCTAGGGCAGTTCGCATCCGCGGACGCGGAACGATCGCGTCGAGCATTCCGTGCGCCAGCAGAAATTCGGCGCGCTGGAAATCGTCCGGCAATTGCGCGCCGGTGGTCTGCTCGATCACGCGCCGCCCGGCGAATCCGATCAATGCGCCCGGCTCCGCGATATTCAGATCGCCCAGCATCGCGAACGATGCCGCCACGCCTCCCGTCGTCGGATCGCACAACACGGATAGGTAAGGCAGCCGCGCATCGCGCAGTCGGGCAATCGCCGCGGCGGTCTTTCCCATCTGCATCAGCGAGAGCGCGCCCTCCTGCATCCGCGCACCGCCCGAGGAAGAAAACACGGCGATCGGCAGTTTGCGCGTCCGCGCGATATCGAACAGCCGCGCGAGCTTTTCTCCGACCACCACTCCCATGCTCCCGCCCATGAAGCCGAAATCCATGACGGCGAGCGCGGCGCGCTGGCCCTCGATTTCGCCAATCCCGGTGACAATCGCGTCGATGCGGCCGCTCTCCGCGCGCGCCTTCGCCAGCCGCTCGGGATAGGGTTTTGAGTCGGTGAAGCGCAGCGGATCGCCACCCTGAACGCCGGCCATCAGTTCGCGCCAGCTTCCGCGATCGACGGTGATCGCGAGCCGCTGCGCGACGGTGATGCGATTGTGATGGCCGCATTTGGGGCAGACGCCGAGGTTGCGATCGACCTCCTTGCGAAACGCGATCTCCTTGCACGCCGGGCATTTGAGCCAGATGTCGTCGCCGGCCGATTGCGCGCCGGCCGCCGCCCGTTCAGCCATTTGCGGCTCCGGTTCGCGCCGCCCGCATCGCCTGTTTCATCTCGCCGACAAGCCCGCCGGCGGCGGCGACCGCGCCATTGGTGGACGCATTTTTTTCAACAAGGAGCGTGAGCGCGCTGCCGACGACAACGGCATCGGCCATCGCGGCGACCTCGGCCGCCTGCGCGGGAGTCGAGATTCCAAAGCCGACGCCGATCGGGAGCTTGGTCACGCCGCGCAGCTCGCGCATGTGCGCGCTCAATTCGGCGTCGAGGCTCGCGCGCGCCCCGGTTACGCCCGTCACCGAAACGTAGTAGAGAAAGCCGCTTGCCGACCGCGCGACCTTCCGTGCGCGCTCAATCGGCGTGGTCGGCGCGAGCAGTTGGATGATGTCGAGGCCCGCCTTGCGCGCGGGCCGCGCCAATTCCTCCCCTTCCTCGAAGGGCAGATCGACGGTCAGGAGCGCATCGGCGCCCGCGCGCGCCGCGTCGTTGCACAGCCGCTCGCATCCATAGTGAAATATCGGATTGAAGTAGCCGAACAGGATAATCGGAATTTCGGTCTCCTTGCGCAATTCCTGCACCGTCGCGAGAATCGCGGCGAGCGATGCGCCGGCCTTAAGCCCACGCGCCAGCGCCCGCTGATTCGCGGGCCCGTCGGCCATCGGATCGGAAAACGGCACGCCCAGTTCGATTAGGTCCGCGCCGCGTGCCTCAAGTTCGAGCACCAGCTTGCGCGTCGTGCCGAGGTCCGGATCGCCCGCGACGATAAACGGAATCAGCGCCGCCTCGTTGCGCTTGCGCAGTTCTTTGAATTTGCGTCCGATTCGTCCCGCCATCGCCGATACTCTCATTCCGCGGCTCGGGCAGCCGCGCCGCTTGCCCTGCCGGCGCGATGTGTGCAAAACTGCTGAATTAGACACATTGAGGAAATTCTCCGATGCGAACGAATATCGTAATTGACGACCAGTTGATGCGCAAAGCGATGCGGATGGCGAAGCTTCGCACCAAGCGTGAGACCGTGGATGCCGCGCTTCGAACGCTCGTGCGGCTTAAATCGCAGGAGCAGATTCGCAGCCTCCGCGGCAAGGTCAAATGGGAGGGCGATCTGGATGCGATGCGCCGGGATCGATGATCGTGGTCGATACCTCCGTCTGGATCGATTATCTCAACAACCGCCCGACCGCGGAAACGGGAATCCTGGATCGCTTGCTTGAGCGGGAAGGCTTGGTCGTCGGCGATCTGGTCCTGGTTGATATCCTTCAAGGCTTTCGCTCCGATCTGGATTTTCACCGAGTCCTGAAATGTTTGGGTGCATTTCCGTTCCGCGAAATGGGTGGCTACGGCGTGGCCGTGGCGAGCGCGCAAAATTATCGCGCCCTGCGCGCGCGCGGCGTGACCGTCCGCAAAACGATCGACGTGATCATCGCCACTTTCTGCATCGTGAACGGCCAGCGCTTGCTGCACAGCGACCGCGATTTCGACCCGATGGAGCGTCATCTTGGCCTGCGCGTCGTAAGAGGGTAGCGGCGCCGCTCCACGACCCGTAACATTTTCGGCTTTACTTGTCATAGTGTCACCCCGAACGCCTTCGCGACGGTCTGCATGTCTTTATCGCCGCGGCCCGACAGATTGACGATCATGATTTTTTCTTTCGGCAGCGTGGGCGCGAGCTTGATCGCGTGCGCGACCGCATGGGAACTTTCGAGTGCCGGAATAATTCCCTCGGTATCGGACAGCAGTTTCAGCGCGTCGAGCGCCTCCTGATCGGTCACCGCGGTGTAGCGCGCCCGCTCGACATCCTTGAGCCAGGCGTGCTCCGGGCCGACTCCCGGATAATCGAGTCCCGCGGCGATCGAATGGGTCTCGCGAATCTGGCCCAGCTCGTCCTGCAAGAGGTACGTCTTGTTGCCGTGCAGGACGCCCACGCTGCCGGCATTGATTGTGGCCGCGTGATGGGGTCCGTTGAGGCCGAGGCCGGCCGCCTCGACGCCGATCATTTCCACGCCCTTGTCCTTGATGAACGGATAGAACAGCCCGATTGCGTTGGAGCCGCCGTTCACGCACGCAACCAGCACGTCGGGTAAGCGCCCCTCGTGCTTGAGAATTTGGCGGCGCGCTTCGCGGCCAATGACAGCCTGAAAGTCGCGCACGATCATCGGATAGGGATGCGGTCCCGCGGCCGTGCCGATCAGGTAATAGGTGTTGCGCACGGTCGCGATCCAGTCGCGCAGTGCCTCGTTCAGCGCATCTTTCAAGCTGCGGCTGCCGGCATCGACGGAGGTGACTTTCGCGCCGAGCAGCTTCATCCGGAAGACGTTGAGCGATTGGCGTTCGACGTCGAGCGCGCCCATGAAGACCTCGCATTCGCGGCGGAACAATGCCGCCATCGTCGCCGTCGCGACGCCATGCTGTCCCGCGCCCGTCTCGGCCGTAATGCGCGCCTTGTTCATCCGCACCGCCAGCAGCGCCTGTCCAAGCGTGTTGTTCACCTTGTGCGCGCC
>JBOHWK010000154.1:0-11245 GCA_050736715.1 Binataceae bacterium (SeqCode)
ATCGTCTACACCAACGCCCGCGCCGGCACCGCCGCGCTGAAGCTCGATGCGCCCGGTGAGAACCTGACCCCGCTCTTCGACGCGATCCTTGCGCATCTGCCCGGCCCCGAGGCCGAACCCGGTGCGCCGCTCCAGTTCCAAGTCAACAATATCGACTACGACGATTACGTCGGCCGGCTCGCGATCGGCCGGATCGTCGCGGGCGATATCGCGGCGGGCGCGACTTACTCGCTCTGCCGCCGCGACGGCAAGACCGCGCAATGCAAAGTCTCGCACATCTACGGGTGGCGCGGATTGAAGCGCGTCGAATTTCCCTCCGCAAGCGCGGGAGAGATCGTAATTGTCGCCGGAGTCGAGGACATCGCGATCGGCGAGACGATCGCCGATTTGGAAAACCCGCGCCCGCTGCCGCCGATCCGGATCGACGAGCCGACCGTGGCGATGACCTTTTCCGTGAACAATTCGCCGTGGGCGGGCCGCGAGGGCGAATTCGTCACCTCGCGCAAGCTGGGCGAGCGGATCGAATTCGAGGCGCGGCGCAACGTGAGCGCGCGCGTCGAGCAGCTCTCGCACGATTCGTGGCGCGTGATGGGGCGCGGCGAACTCCAGCTCGCGGTGATTATCGAGACGATGCGCCGCGAGGGCTACGAATTGCAGGTCTCCAAGCCCGCCGTAATCACCAAGCAATCGGGCGGGCAAATCCTCGAGCCGATGGAACTGGTGGCCGTGGACATCCCGGAGGATTCGATCGGCTTCGTGACCCAGGCGCTCGCGGCGCGCAAGGGCAGGATGCGCACGATGGTTACGCACGCGGGCGGGCGGGTGCGGCTCGAATATGACATTCCCGCGCGCGGCCTGATCGGCTTCCGCGGCCGGTTCCTTGAAACCACGCGCGGCAACGGCCTGATGCACACGCTGTTCAACGGCTACACGCCGTGGACCGGGACGATTATGTCGCGCGCGAACGGCGCGATGGTCTCCGATCGGGAGGGCGTGGCGACGCCCTATGCGATTTTCCATTTGCAGGAGCGCGGCGCCTTTTTTATCGGGGCGGGCGCGCCGGTTTACGAGGGGATGATCGTCGGCGAGTATTCGCGCGAGATCAATCTGCCGGTGAACGTCTGCCGCGAGAAAAAGCTCTCCAATATGCGCGCCACCGGCCACGACGAGGCGGTCCGCCTGTCGCCCCACCGCGCGATGACGCTGGACGCGGCGCTGGAATGGATCGACGAGGAGGAGCTGCTGGAGGTTACGCCGAAATCGATCCGGCTGCGCAACCGGATCCTGAAGACCGGCCTGCGCAACAAGCATCGCGCCGCCCATTCCGACGCCCCGCCCGCGGAGCTGGCGGGCGCCGGCTGACGGCGGGCCCGCGCGGCTTGGTTTCTTCGCTCGCTCGCAAGGCCCCGCGGGCTGCAATCGCGGCGGCGTTTGGTTAAGCTTCCCGATCGTGCGCGCGAAGCCGTCGAGAATCGTCCGCATTGCGGCAGTCTGTCTGGCAATTATCGCGATCGCGGCGGGGGGATTTGCCGGGCTGATCGCGATGAATCGCGACCGGATCGTCGCGCTGGTGCTGATGCAAGTGCGCGACCGCACCGGACTGGAAATCACGCCGCGCGCCACGTCGTTCCGGTTCCGCAACCATCTGATTGTGGTGCTCGATTCCCCCGAAATCGCATTCGGCGGAAATCGGGTGGCCCGGCTCCACTCCCTGCGCGCGGCGATCGGATACCATTCGATCCTTTTTAGTTCCGGTCTCCCGCTCTATTCGATTACCGCTTCCGGCGCCGAAGTCACGCTGCCCGCGTCCGGCGCCAGCCTCGGGCTGATTTCCGCGCCGCGGCCGGGTCCGGAGGCGGTCGCCGCGCTGCGCGATATGCTGCTGGTGCTGGGCCGCGTCGCATGGCGATTCGAGGCGAACGGCGGCAAGATCGACGCCGCGAACGGCGCTCCGATCGCGGACCGCGTGGAACTGCTCGCGTTCCATCGCCATCACGGTCCCACACAATGGAGCGGCCGCTTCTCCGCAATAATGCGGGCGGCGCCGATTGTGGGCGCGAATGCCGCCGGCCACTTCTCGATCGACACTGCGGAAAACCCGGCCGCGAATCGAATCGCCCACGGCGAATTCGAGATCGGCGGCGTTCCGCTGAAGGGCCTGGAGGCGGAAGGCTTCGCGCTCGGCGGCGAAACCCAAGGCCGGCTCTCCTTTGACGTGCATCCCAGCGGTTCGATCGCGGGTGAAATCGAAGCGGGCGCGCAGGGCCTGACGTTGAGCGGTCCGCGGCTCGCGAAACCAATGCGCCTCGAGGATCTCTCGATGGCGGCGGCGTTCAACCTCGCGAACGGAAAATATTCCGTGTCGGAAATCTCCGTGCGGCGGGGCGACCTTGCAATGGCCGCGGGCGCGACGCAATTGACGGCGCCGTACGGTGAAAATCCGGAGCTCGGAATCCATCTCGGCGGAATCCATTTCGACGCGGCGGCGCTCAAGCGCGGGATCGGCGAAGTCCGGCGCCTCCCGCACGAAATCGTGGCCGCGATTGGGCGGATAAGGTCCGGCCAAGTAAGCGTGACCGAGGCGGCGTTGACCGCGGCGATCGAAAAGGTCAAGACCGCCCCGCTCGAAACGATTCGGCAAAATTTAACGCTGGCGGTGGCGATCCGGGACGCGGGCTTCACCCTGCCGCCGGCGGCGAAGCTTCCCCCCGTCGAACATCTAAGCGCCGAACTGCGCTACGCCAAGGGGATTCTGACGCTCAGCGATGGGCGGGCCGATTTCGGCAACTCGGCGATTCGCGGCGCTTCCGGCGAGGTCGATTTATCCAAGGGAATCGCCAACGCCCCGTATCGGCTTCAGGCGAAGGCAAACCTCGATCTGGCGGACCTCTCGGCGCCGCTTCTGGAACGGCTCAATGCGCGCTTCCCGCGCGCGAGCCGGCGGCTTATCCGCCTCGGCGGGCCGGTCGATGCAACGATGGCGGCCTCCGGCCGAATCAACGCGGCCAAACTCGCGCCGCCCTCCGATTACACGGCGACGCTTCGGCTGCGCGGCGCCGTTGCGACGGTGAAGGACGCTCCCGGGCCGATTGAGGCGTCGGGCGGCGCGGTGACGATCGCACCCGCCGGAATCGATTTCAATCGCCTAAAGATGACCGCGACGGGCGGCGAGGCGACGGTGGATGGCAGCCTGAAATATGCCGGACCACGGCTCGCGATCAGCCGCCTCGCGGTGGAATTCAAAAATTTCCCATCCCGCCTCTGGCTCGATTTGCTGGTCAAGCCGGCGGACTTCGCGATGAGCGGTCCGCTCGCCGGCCGAATCGAGATTCAGCCCGATCCCGCCGCGCCCGGCCTGCTGTTGCCGCGCGGCAGCCTCACGGTCGCGGCCGGGCAGGTGCAATTCAATTTTTTACGCGCGCCGATAATCGTCAGGGGCGCATCGGTGACGTTCAAGGGGCGGACCGTGGATGTCGCGATGCCGGGTTCGACGCTTCAGGGCGCGCCCATCGACTTTCGCATCACGATTCCCGACTTCCGCCATCCCACGATGCGAATGGATATCCAAGTCCAGCAGCTCGACTTGGAGGTGATGAAGTTCATCCGGCTGCCGTGGTCGCCGGCGACGCCGCCGGTCCGGTTTCCGATCCCGGTTAGCGGGCGGATCGACGCGCGCCGGGCGAACCTCGCGAAGTTCGAAATGCGCGATGTAAAAACCGATTTCATGCGCGCGGTGAACGGCAACTGGCGCGTGTACAATCTGGCGGCGATCGCGTACCACGGCCGGATGAAGCTCGATATCGCGGGCACTGGCGGCGGCAGCAACTGGATTCATATCCAAGGCAGCACCGCCGATCTCGATTCCTCCGCGCTGTTCGCGATCGGCGGGGGCAATCCGCCGCTTTCCGGCCATCTTTCGCTGAGCGCGGACCTGTGGGCCGACGCCGACACCGATTTTTTCAAGACGCTCGCCGGCAAAATCTACTTCACCGCCCGCGACGGCACGCTCAACAAATTCCCCTTGCTCTCGCGCCTGCTGGGGCTGGTTGACATCAAGAATTGGCTCACCGCCAATCTCCCCGATCCGCGCGTGAACGGAGTGCCGTTCGATTCGATCCTGGCCGACTTCAAGGGCAAGGACGGCCGTTTTTACACCGATAATTTCACCTTGCAGGGCAAGGTGATGGACATCGTGGCGGCGGGCAACGTGCAATTCGGCGCGGCCCTGCTCGACCTGGAGGTGGGGATGTTCCCGTTCGACACGGTGAATTGGATCTTGAACAAAATTCCGCTAATCGGCGAGCGGGTCGGTTCGGGAACGGGAAAGCTGGTCGCCGCCTATTTTCAGGTGAGCGGCCCGGTGAGCGATCCTTCGATTACGCCCAAGCCGATTACGTCGGTTGCCGAATTCGTCAAACGGACGCTGGGGATGCCGATAAATCTCCTCGTGCCGCACACGGTCAAATAGGCGCGGCGCTTGGAGCCGCACGCGCGGGCCGCTAATCTTACCGCGGGCGCGGCGGCGCGCGGTTTAGATGCGAACCCGAATCTCCACCCAGGCCATCGTGGTGCTGACCACGGCGGCATCGCGGCGCGACGCGGCCGCGATCGCGCGGACGCTCGTCGATGAACGGCTCGCGGCGTGCGTCAATGTCATTGGGCCGATCCGCTCGGTCTATCGCTGGCGCGGCGCCGTCGAGGATGACGCGGAGTTTCTGCTCGCAATCAAGACGCGCGCGGACCGCTATCCGGACGTGGAGCGGCGGGTGCAAGAATTGCACAGCTACGAAAATCCCGAACTGATCGCGATTGCGGTGGAGCGCGGCGCGCCGCGCTATCTCGAATGGCTGCTCGAATCGGTCCGCCCCGCGAAGGCGAAAAAGTAGCGCCGATGCCGCTGTTCCGCAAATCGATCGAAAAGATGGCACCGTACCGGCCCGGCGAACAGCCGCGTCCCGGCCAACGCCTGATCAAGCTCAATACCAACGAAAATCCCTATCCGCCCTCCCCGCGCGTGCGCCGCGCGATTGCGCGCGCGGCGGCCGGAGCGGCGCTGCGGCTCTATCCGGCGCCGCGCGCGGACGAATTCGTCATGGCGGCGTCGCGCGCCTTCAAAATTCCGCCGGAAACGATTCTCGCCGGGAACGGTTCCGACGAACTGCTCGCGATGATTTTCCGCGCCGCGCTCGGCCCGAGCGACGCCGTCGCATACGCGGTGCCCACCTATTCGCTTTACGACACGCTCGCGCTCACGCAGGAGGCGCGGATCGTCCACGTCCCGTTCGGTCCCAGCTTCGATCTCCCGGCGGACGAAATCGCGCGCGCCCGCGCCAAGCTCACGATCGTGTGCAATCCGAACTCGCCGTCGGGAACCTTCACTCCGGTGCGGACGCTCGCGGCGCTGGCGCGGCGGCTGCGCGGCCGGCTGCTGGTAATCGACGAGGCCTACGTGGAATTCGCGCGCGAGAACGCGCTCGCCCTCGTGCGGCGCTATCGCAACGTCGCCGTGTTGCGCACGCTGTCGAAGTCGCATTCGCTGGCCGGGATGCGCTTGGGGCTGTGCTTTGCGCATCCGGCAACCATCGCGGGCCTGATGAAAGTGAAGGATTCGTACAACTTAAGCCGGGTGGCGCTGGCCGCCGGCGCCGCCGCGCTCGGCGACGCGAAATGGACCCGCCGCAACGTCGAGCGGGTGCGGCGGACTCGCGCGCTGACGAGCGCGCGGCTCATCCGAATGGGATTCGCGGTGCCGCCGTCGGAAGCGAATTTCGTGCTGGCGCGGAGGCCGGGGCGCGACCTCGCCGGAGTCGCGCGCGGGCTGCGGCGGGCGGGGATTCTCGTGCGCCATTTCGCCACGCCGCAACTGTACGATGCGCTCCGAATCTCGATCGGTACGCCGGCCGAGATGGCGGCGCTGTTCCGCGCGCTCGCGCCGCTGGTCAACTCCGGCGCGCCGCGGCGGCGCAGCGGAAGCGGCGCTTTGCGATGAGCGCGATCGGGCGGCTGTTCGGGAAATTCCGCGCCGGCGCGCGCGGCCCGAAGCCCGCCGATTCCGAGCCTCCGGCGCTGGAATGGATCGTCGCGGGGCTGGGAAACCCCGGCGCGGAATACGCCCGCTCGCGCCATAACGCGGGATTTTTTACGATCGACCGAATCGCCGAACGGCACGGCGCCCGCACCGGCCGCCGCCGCTTCAAGGGATTGACCGCCGAGGCGGAACTCGCCGGCCATCCCGCGATGCTGGTGCAGCCGCAGACCTTCTACAACGACAGCGGCGAGTGCGTCGCCGCCCTGCTCGGCTACTTTAAGCTTGCGCCCGCCCGCCTGATCGTCATTCACGACGACCTCGACCTCGAAGCGGGACGGCTGCGGATCAAGCGCGGCGGCGGCGACGCGGGAAACCGGGGCGTGCGCTCGATTGCGGAATCGCTCGGCACGCCGGAGTTCATCCGCGTGCGAATCGGAATCGGCCGCCCCGGCGCAAATGAGGATGCGAAGGACTACGTGCTGAACCCGATGACGCGCGCGCAACTGGCCGGGTTCGATGCCGCCCTCGATCGCGCCGCCGCCGCCGTCGAGGAACTGGCCGGCGGCGGGCTGGAGCGGGCGATGAATCGCTATAATCAGCGCGATTGAGTTTCAGCCGTTCCGCCGCCCAGACAAATTGAAAGAAAAATCGTACACAATGTTGACCGCGGCCCGCTCGCCCGCTAAAACTTACTGGACTGACATTCGCCATTCGGCGTCATTAACTCTGTACTTCGCCAAGGGGGGCGATGCATGGTGTGCGAGAACGGACTGCGTTTCAAAACCACGCAAGACGCATTGCGCTTTTATTTCCGGGTTCATAACGCCCTCTACGGCGGGCGCCGCCGGCATCCGCCGCCGGGACTGCCGGCCGACGCGATCCAATCCCGCGCGGGCGCGTTCGACGATTATCGCTCGATCGGTTGGTGCATGAGGGGGCTGGACGACATCGAGTTCTTTCTCTTGGGCGAGCTTTACGGCCCCGGCTGGTTCGGAACCCACCGCAACGGTACCGCGATCGAGCGGCTCGCGACGGAACCCGCGTTCGGATTGCGCAAAATTCCCGCGCCCGCCGCCGCTACGATGCATCGCGGCGCGCTCGCGGTCGTCGGACGGCGGCTCTTGGGCCTCGGCTTGGTTCCGCCGGACGGCGGCGTGGCGGAGCCGCCGGACGATGCGCGCGTTCCCGCGGAGCTATTCCGCACCTTGGATTTTCCTGTACGCTGGGACTTTGCCGAAGTTCCGGCGAAAAGGATTGTCCAAGGACGGTGAAAGATAGCGGCGCAAGCAAATCGGCCGCCGCGCTCGCGCGCGGCGCGGTTGAGGTAATCTCTCCCGCCGAACTGGCGGCGAAGGCCGCGCTGGGCCGCCCGCTCCGGATCAAATTCGGGATGGACCCGACCGCGCCGGACCTCCATTTGGGCCATAGCGTTGCGCTCAAGAAGCTCCGCGATTTTCAGCGCGCGGGCCATACCGTCATCGTTTTGGTGGGGGATTTCACCGCGACGATCGGCGATCCGACCGGCCGCTCGGAAACCCGCAAGCCGCTCTCGCGCGAAGCGATCGCGCGCAACGCCGCGACCTATCGCGCGCAGGCCTTCAAGATTCTCGCTCCGGAGCGCGCCGAAGTGCGGTTCAACAGCGAATGGATGGACCCGCTCGGCGTCGCCAAACTGATCGAGATTACCGCCAAGCTGAGCGTGGCGCGGATGCTCGAGCGCGACGACTTCGAGCAGCGCCTCGCCAACGAGGAGCCGCTCTTCCTCCACGAACTGCTCTATCCCGCGATTCAGGGTTACGATTCGGTCGCGCTCGCGGCCGACGTGGAACTGGGAGGCACCGACCAGAAGTTCAATATGCTGGTCGGACGCGAATTGCAGCGCCATTTTGGCCAGCCGCCGCAAGCCGTGATGACGATGCCGCTGCTGGAGGGCCTCGACGGCGTGCGCAAAATGTCCAAATCCTACGGCAATCAGGTGGGCCTCACCGACCGGCCCGAGGAGATGTTCGGCAAGCTGATGTCGATCCCCGACGCGCTGATGGGCCGCTACTACGAGTTGCTGACCGATTCATCCGAAAAGGAAATCGCCGCAATCAAATCGGGCGCGGTCCATCCGATGGAGGCGAAAAAACGCCTCGCCCGGACGATCGTGGAGGAATACCACGACGCCGATGCGGCGCGCCGCGCGCGGGAACTGTTCGAGGCGAAATTCCAGCGCCGCGAGATTCCCGCCAACGCGCCGGTCTATCGAATTGCGGACGAGATGTGGATTTGCGAATTGATGAAACAGATCGCGTTCACGCCCTCCACCAACGAGGCGCGCCGCCTGATCGGGCAGGGTGCGGTGCGCGTCGATGGGCGGACGATTACCGACGTGAATTTCCGCTTCGTCCCCGGCCGGGACAAAGTGATCGAAACCGGCAAGCGCCGCGTCGCCAAGATCGAGGGATAACCCACCGCCTCATTGAGGCTCACCGCCCCACCCAAACGGCGCCGCTCGAGCCCCGCTCATTCAACCGTGGCGGTGAGTGGCACGTCCTGCTCCTCGCTGGGCGGCGCGCCGCTGTTGCCGGTGGCCGAGTTCACGAACACGCTGAATGTCCCATTCAACACCGCCCCGCTCAGGTCGCCCGCATTCGGGGTCAGCCCCACCGTGATCGTGCAGGTCGAGAGCGTCCCCACTCCGCCCGGCGCCGCCGGACACGCCGTGCTCACTATCGAATACTCGTTGTTCGCCGTGTTCGCCGTCAGGCTGAGGTTCTGGAACACCAGCGGATTGGTCCGCCCCGTATTCTCGACCGTGATTACTTGTGTCGTTTGCGCGCTACCCGCCACCACCGTCCCGTAATTCGCCGTTGGGTACGCCGGCGCCGTCGCTGTCCCGCCGTTGTCCGTAATCGAGTCGGTCGTGTTCGGCGGCGCCAGCCCCGTCACGCTCAAGGCGAGCGATTGCGGACTCGCCGCCGTGTTCGCCGTTACTATCAGGTTCGCATCGATCGTCCCGAGCGATTGCGGGGTGCAGGAGACCGTCAGCGGGCAGGTGGTGTTCGCCGCGATCGGCGAATCCAGCGGGCAGCCCTCGACGAAGATCGTGAAGTCCGAATTATCCGTCAGCACCAGGCTGCCGATAAACAGCGGATTGGTCCGGCCGGAATTCTTCACTGTCACCGCTTGACTGATCGTCGATCCCTCCACCGTCGTCCCGCAACTCGCCGACCCGGTCAGCGTCATGGTCGTGGTCGCGATCGAGGTCGGCGTCGCGGTGGGCGAGGCCGTCTCGGTGGGGGTAATGGTCGCAGGCTGAGTCGGCCCCCCGGGAGTAGCCGTCATCGTCCCGGTCGGCGTGGGAGTCTCGGTCGTGGTCGCGGTCTCAGTTACCGACGGTGTGGCGGTCGTCGTCGCTGTGGTGGTCTGAGTCGGCCCACGGGTCTCGGTCACGGTCGGCGTGGCAGTGCGCGTCGGGCTAACCGTCGCAGATGGCGAGATAGTCGCAGTCGGCGAAATAGTAGCGGTCAGGGTTGCCGTTACAGTCGGCGTCGGGCTAACCGTTGCGGTCGGCGACTCGGTCGCAGTCGGCGATACGCTCGCCGTCGGCGTGGGGCCGGTCGGCGTGGCGGTCGCAGTCGGCGTAGGGCCGGTCGGCGTCGCGGTCGTGGTTGCAGTCGGCGTGGCAGTGCGCGTCGGGCTAACCGTCGCAGATGGCGAGATAGTCGCGGTCAGGGTCGCCGTTACAGTCGGCGTCGGGCTAACCGTTGCGGTCGGTGAGATCGTTGCGGTCGGCGATACCGTCGGGGTCGGCGGCACGGTGGCCGTCGGTGTCGCGGTTACGGTCGGCGTTGCGGTCGACGTTGCGGTGGTCGTGGCGGTAGTGGTCACGGTCGGCGTGGGCGAGACTGTCGCGGTGGGCGAGATGGTGGCGATGGGGGTGGCGGTCTCGGTTGCGGTCGGAGTCGGCGTGGGAGACACAGTCGCCGTCGGCGTAGGGGTCAGCGTGGGGGTGGTCAGGAAGGCGTACAGGCTGCCGTCCTCGGAGCCGGCGTAAACCGTGCCGTCATAACCGATCGCCGGAGAGGAATCGACCACTCCGCCGGTGGTATAATGCGACTTGATCGTGGCCGATGACCCATTGTCGGTTATCGCGTAGAGGTTGCCGTCAGCCGAGCCAACATAAATCGTACCGTCGTAGCCGATTGCAGGCGAGGAGTGAAACGCGCTTGCGGACGGATTACCCGGATTGGGCGTGAAGCTCCAATTCTGCGTGTAGGTCGATCCGTTGTCGGTGATTGCATACAGGTAGCCGTCGGTGCCGGCGAGGTAGATTCTGCCATTGGTCGCAATTGCAGGTGCGGTCTCGACCGAACTGCCCGTGGTGAAGGTCCAATTGATTGCACCGTCGGCGGCATTCACCGCGTACAGGTTGCCGTCATCGGAACCGAGGTAAAGCGTACTGCCATTGATCGCCGCCGTGTACATCTCCTGATTGGTTGCGGAGATTTGCACGCCCCAATTTTGGGTGGCGGAAGTGGTGTTATCGGTCACCGAGTACAGGTTGCCGTCGGTGTCGCCGACGTAAATCTTCCCACTGCCGTCGAGCGCGGGCGAGGCGTTCACCGCGCCGCTCGCGGCCTTGCAGACGTCGGTTCCGCCCACGGTCAATTCGATCGTCCATTTCTGCGATCCCGAACTGCCGTTATCCGTGATCGCGTCGAGATTGCAGCCGGTCCCGCCGCCTTTCGCTCCCCAATCGCCAAGATAGATCGTGTTAGCACTGCCGAAAACAACCGCTGGCGAAGAATAGGAGACGCCGCCGCCCGACCCGATGGTGTCCATGTTCAGCGACCAACCCGGGTTGCCCACCGCATAGAAATAATCGTTCGTGGCATCGGTTAAATAGAAATTAAAATCGTATTGATACAACGCAATGTTGGACGCGGATGCAAGCGCCAATCCAGCGATTTGGTCGCCCGCCGCAGAGGTAAAGGAGGAGACCAGCGCGCCGGTGCCCGTGTACATAATAACCGAGCCATTGTTGTTGCTGACGAGCACAAGAGGCCCCTCCGCGCCGTCGAGTGTCACGACTCCATCGGTATAGCCGATCGGGCCGCCGGTCGCCTTGGTCCAGAGTAAGTTTCCTCCGCTGGCGGCGGAACCATTTGGGCGTCCGTTGCGCGCCGCATTGGAGGGCAATGTCCTGAAGGTTGTTGAAAATTGAGTGGC